>JALNYO010000015.1 GCA_023229765.1 Syntrophales bacterium
TCTCTGCGTTCCTCCTCCGTCAGTGTTACTCGATATCTTGGTTGCATGGCGACCTCCTTCATTGAGTTGTCGCCAGAATATCATACTTTCTCTAAATACGAAAGATAAAATGTTACATGGTACTAGATAAATCACAGACTCGTCGAAATCGTCAACGATACTCTCTTTCATTGCAATGACTAAGAGCCTGTCCGCCTGAGCCCTAGCGCATCCTTGGGACCAATATAAATAGTCGTGCACTATGGCTGCTCGGCTGTACCGTCCGTGTGGGCTAAGCCCCCATGACCAGAGTTTTTCCGGAATAGAGGCGAAGTCTGTGACAAAACCCTTAGGTACGACAATTCGTTCATTTGTATTCCCAATAACGTAAGTCATGTCTTCGATGGTTATCCAAAATTTGTTGGCGCCGTCTGCGCGCACTCCCGGTGATGGGGGGGCTGCTTTATTGTTGCCGAATTCCGCTGATGATGAGGCGGGGAATGGCGCGATGTGTGATTGCGAATAAGACATTTGGCACAACGATACTACTATGACACATACAATTGCAATTTGGAGCCACACTAGCTTTTTCATCTTTTGATCTCCTTTCTGGGGATTTCATAGAAGTCTTTAGGTAACCAGCCAAAACTATCAATTTACACACGTGAGACGATAAATTTCATAACGTTACGGGTCACGCGCGACGGGTACGCCGTCGCGTGGACCCGATTGTTGGGCTTCATGATTCCACTTCCGACTTGTGTCCTGGTATGACCACGACACTCTTCTCAATGCCAGGATACAGGGCGTCAATTTCGGTCTGGGTGGCGAGGGTGCGTCCGAGCGCCGTAACAATGCGGCAATAGGTACGTATGCCGTCAAGATCAAGGCGACGTTCCTGACGGTCTTTCAGCCACTTCTCGCAGACTTGGTAGCCGCCCACTTGGTAGCTCCACACGGCTTCGGCCACAGGAGCGAAATATTGAGTTGCGTTGATGTACACACGCTGTTCGCCCGGTTCGTAGCGAAACCCAGCTTTTCGCCCCTTGCCGATGCAACTGTTGCCTTCGCCATCGAACCGGCAGGTAGGCGGGTCGAGTTCCCGGGATGTGAGCAGATGCAGCGTAGTCAGCCTTGCGCCCAGGGCAGCGAGTTTCGAGAACAGCTTCGCGTCTGACGTGATCGGCACGCGCGGAAAATCCGTCCGCAGGAACTCGGCGTATTTTTCTCGGTACGCAGGAGCGTACAGTACGGCATAAATGTAATGGAAAATCTCCTCGGGCGAGGGTTCCGCGCCGTATGCCCGAACTAATGCCTGAACCAAAGTCGGATTCAGGTTCGGCGGGTTTCCCGACGGTTCGTGGTGGGCGAAGAGGTCTGTGCTGTCGGTAGAGGGATAGATGTAGAGAGGGAAAAAGTAGTCAATTGTCTTGAGCGAGACGGCAACATGGTCTGATATTGTACTGGCGACAAAAGCGTGTTGCCAAGAACCCACATATTCGACACGCTTTGGCATGAGCATAGCCAAGTTCTGAGTCGCCAACATGTGGTGCATGACCTCGGGGCGTGGTCTGCATATGAAACCCCCAGAGCGACCGGTATAGTATGTGTGGCGTACGTCGAAAGGGCGATAGAGGATTGGAACCACGTTGTCGCGATTTGGCCCTGAATCATGCAAATCCTTCTGAGCCAATGACACCTTCCAGTCTTGCGAATCCTTGCCGAGTTGGTAGCCTTGCCGCGCCATTTCCGGTTCCATGCGCGAGAAAACAGTGACGGTTTTCCATGCCTCCTCCTCCGACCAGTGAATGGTCAGTCCGTCCCTTGCCGTCACGATGCCAACGCTATTCACGGGAAATACCTCAAGGATGGAAATAAACCGCCGATACCCGGCGTCCAGCGCGTTATCGCGCGGAACGAACAGATGGAACGGCGATATGGGCTTCAACTCCTGCCAATCGGTTTTCCTCAGGTCGTTGCTGTTGAGCCAGCCATACTTTGACTCTCTCGAACCCCAGAGATTGGCATGTCGGATGACGGCATCGGCCTTTCGTTTGCCGCCTTGCTTGATGAAGAAGGCGATGGCCACACCCTGTCGGATGTCGAAGACGTTCTTGTCGGGACTCCCATCGGGGCAGATCTCCTTCTTCAGGGAGTTGCCGTGCAGGTCGAGGATGTAAATCTCGTCGAAGGTGTGCATCAAGCTTTGGCGCATGCCCCGGAAGGTCGGGTTGTCGATGTAGCCGTGGTTGGTGATCATGCCGACAACCCCGCATCCAGCCTTTTCAATTTTCCATTGGGCGAAGCGCAGAAACTTCACGTAGTCGTCCTGCAGCCACTTGGGATTCTTCTCGCCCAAGGGCCTTTCATCCACAAAGAAATAATCCTTTATCAGATGACCTATAAACGTTGGCTGCAAAATGTCGTCTGTTTCAATCTTGAGTGTGCGAATAATGGCCTCTGCGCCACCGCCCGCCTTGGGATTCCATCCGATGACATATTTGTCGCCTTTCTGGAGCTTACTCATCCGTTCACTTGGATTGCTCGAATGCCCGGAATACGGGGGATTACCAAGGATTACAAGAATCGGGGTTTGCTTCTTGACGATACCGGCGAGGCGGGATTCCTCGGCCAGGGCAAAGAAGCCGGGCAGGTGGCTCTCTTCCAGTATCTCGTTGTCAAGGGTGTTCGTGAGGTAGAAGGGAACGCGCTCTTGGTCCGTCAGACGGTGGCCCAGTTCTTCGAGGAAGAAGCTCATCTTGAGGTGGCCCACGGCGTAGGGTGCCATCATCAACTCAAAGGCGTAGAAGTTCTTGAGGACGTGCCGCCGGATGAAATCCTCGCGCCCACCGCTGCCGTACTTGGCCTCGAATTCCGCGACGGCCTGTTGCGCAGCGCGGGCGATGAAGGTCATGGTACCCGCCGCCGGATCGAGCAGCGTGACGCCCTCTGAGGCCAGACCGTCGCATTTGCCGAACTCGGTTTTGAGGAGGCCATGCAGCGAGCGCACGATGTAGCCGACTACCGGTTCGGGCGTGTAGTAAACGCCGCGCCGCTCGCGCTCAGCGGGATCGTATTGAGCGAGAAAAGTCTCGTAAAAGTGAACGATGGGATCACTACCCTTGCCTTCCTGGTAGTAGCGGTCAAGGATGCCGGGCGCATCGGCCACGGCCAGGACTTCGGCAATGTCGTCCACGCACCAGGCAAGCTGTTCGGACAGATCGCCGAGCGAAATAAAGCGGAAGATGTCGCGCAGGACACCGATCGTGTGCGGGATGCTATCGAAAGCGGCCCGTCGGCTGAAGTTGTCACCGGCCCGAGTTCGTGCGGCAAAGAGGCCATAGGTAATGGTTTGGGCAAAGAGATCGGCGAAGTCCTCCGGTGTCAACGTGCCGATGAGATAGGTCTGGAAAGCTTCAAAGAATCCGGAAAGCACGCCCGGCGCATCCTTTTCCTGCCCAAGCTGCTGAGCGACAACATCCCGAAGGAAGCGAGTTCGTTTAGCCAGTTCGACGGCGAGAGACTCGGCCGTAAACGCCTTGGGCAGCGAGAAACCGAGAAAGCGGTCAAGGAGGGCATACAGTTCGTCGACCTTTTCCACCGGCGGCATCGTGCGCAACCGGTTAAGAATCAAGGGCCGGGCGGCAAGAACCGTCTCCACGCGCTCGCCGTTCCGGTATAACCGAAATTCAAGGAAGTTGGTCAGAATGAGATTGGGGAACGTGGAGCGATAGCGCGTGAGTTGTTCAGACTCCTCGACAACGTCCAGCCTATCTTCCGTCGGCTTCTTGGCTTCGACATAGCCGATGATGCGGTCCGTACCATTCCACAGACGAAAATCGGGGTTCCCGGCATCGGTGGGTTTGGGAAGGGTGGTGACGCGCACATTCGCCCGCCCAGTTGACTTGGCTATAGCCGCCAGCATTTCGGCAAGCGTCGGGTAGAAACTTTCCTCTCTCGCGTCCCCTTGCAGGGCCACGGCGGAAAGCTCTTTGAGATACTTGGTGAATACCGGTTTATCGCTCATCTTGTCACTATTCGTGCCGTCCCATCGGGAAGTTAAGTGGCGGTAAATACTGCGCACAGTATTTACCGCCCATCTTAAACGCCTTATTAGAAGTCTTCTTGAAGCTTATTCAATGCTTTATTAATGAACTCCCTTATTGTCATTGATTCTAATTCTTTTTGCCAAGTTGCCTGATAAGAATGTTGTGATCGTTTTAATGGAAAGCAATAAAGTTGTTTTTTATCACCTATATGTACCCACTCTGAACCATAGATTACTGCGAATAAACCTTCAGGTAATAAAATTATTTTTTTATTTGCGTCCTCTACTAATTTCATTACGGCTGTCTTTACATGAATCTCATCCATATCTCCATCGTCATTCCAAATAGCGATAATTGAATTTCCATTTCCAACTTGAGAAAATTTATTTAGTATTTTTCCAAAAGCTTTTTCAACATCCCTCTTGATATTGCCATAATCTGACAGTGTTTCTCGACCATCAGATAAATTAAATTCAGGCGGACCCGGATATATTTTTCGAAAACGCATTATTTCTACAAAAGCATGATTACCATCCCTTGATACTTTTAAATCAGGACCTTGTTTACCTAAGGGTTCTATTTCCACATGAAAAGCAAGGGCTATGAAAACTAAGGAATACCAAACTTCAATTATATAATCTTTAATTTCCTCTTTATCTGCGGTAGAAAAGATTCTTTTAAATATTCGTTGTGCCCCAGAAAGTTGATTCATAACAAGAAATTGTTTTTGCAGATATTGAGAGTCAAAGGCTGGTAAATATTTAGTTATTTTATTAATAGCTTTATCCATTTTATTTACTTCCAACGTGCTGATCAGTGGCGGCTGAAAGCCGTCCGCTGCATTTGCGGGTTAGATATTACTTCATGCTATTAGGGAAGATGCTTGTCGATAAAGCTTCTTATCCCCATAATCATAGTTACTACTTCAGTTTGAGTAATTTCATCAAACTTACCATGATCCGCTTTATTTCGTGTATCTCCCCATACAGTTATCTGTTTATTCTCTGATTGGGAAATATGTTCAATCTGTTTTGATGGTTGATATAAACAGGATTGATGCTTCGAAATAGATGAATGTTGTGGATCATAGGGTAAAGTGTTTTCATCACATAGTCGCCGAAGTGCATCTTCAAGTGTAGCACCAGCAAGAAAGGCTGCAATCCCGAGGTGTAATTGCTTTTGAGTATCGTTCTTGCTCTGTTCTGCAATTTGCGCTTGAGCCTGGGCAATGTCTAGGAAATCGGTCTCAATTTCTCTTGCAATAGTTAATCGAGGACTTTTTAGTGCTCCTTGGTCATAAAGGAGAAGAGCACTTTTGCAAACACCAACTATTCTAGTCCACTCTTGAGAATCAATCGCTCTTTTAATATCTGCCATCAATGGATGACTACCACCGACTGTATCATGGACTACTGACTGAGCAAGCGAAGCTGCTTCGAAGAACTCGACTGGGCCATTGTTTTCCCTTGCTAGATAGCGAATACGTTCAATACGAGCTTTTATCGTAGGGTCTTCAGTTGCAGTCATATCTCCTCCAAATATCTAACAAGTTATTCTGTAGTTCTGTATATCTCCGCTATCCATACAATTTTTGAAAGTTATGACAGCAGCAAAGTGAGTTTATCGTCTTTGCCGCCTATGGCCTTAAGAAAACCGATAACCTACTTAACCATAGGAAATAGTATATAATACCTTGAAAATTTAATCTCAAGCATTTATTTTACCTTGTCGTATATCATGTCAATTGTAATGTTATCAGACACACGGAGGATATCACATGCAAACTACCCCATCAGCATTACAGACAAGATTTGAAGAGCATTTACGGACTAAAGCCATTCCGGATCATCTTGTATGGTCCTATAAGAAATGGCTCCGTTATTATCTGGACTACTGCGAGAAATATCATTTTTCTCCTCAAGATAGAAGCAGTCTGCCTCGATTTGTTAGAAAGTTGAATGAAAAAAAGCAAACAGTCCAACAACAAAGACAGGCCGCTGAGTCAATAAATCTCTATTACGAGATCCTCGGCCAAGAGGGCATGCCGCCAAAAGCACCGCAACCCCAACCTATTCCCCATCAAAAGGCCATCCCCCTTGAAGCCGGCAAACCCGAACTCATCCGCGAGTCGCCGGTTTCATCTGCTCAACCTCAAAGAGTCGCACCATCATCCTCTCGCGAAGCTGTATCATCGTCTGGCGCCTACAGTCTCTCAAAAACCGTAAAGGTTTCCGGCATGCCGCCCGTCGCACCAACCGGAACGAATAACGCGACCTCGTCTCAAGTGCAAGTGAAGCAAGGATCCGGGGCTTCCTGGAAGTCGGAATATTCCCGACTGGCGGATGAAATATCCGTTCGCCATTATTCCAAGAAAACATTGCAGACCTATCAAGGATGGACAAGAAAGTTCCAAACTTTTACACAGAGCAAGAAGCCGGAATTGCTCTCAACGAATGATGTAAAAGAATTTTTAACGTTTTTAGCGGTGAAAAAAAAGGTGGCGGCGAGCACTCAAAATCAGGCGTTCAATTCCCTGTTATTCTTTTACCGCCATGTTTTTAATAAGGAATTCGGCAAGGTTGAAGGCGTCGTCAGGGCAAAACAAAAGCCTTATATCCCCGTCGTTTTATCCCGTGATGAGATCAATGAAATTCTGAAGCATCTGGAGTCTCCATATAACCTCGTTGTAAAATTGCTTTATGGGTGCGGGCTTCGGCTTTTCGAATGCCTGGGGCTTCGCGTTCAATGCATGAATTTCGATGCAGGTATCGTAACCGTTCACGACGGCACGGGACACAGTTAATCATCCCGTTGTCTTCAATTGAGCTATGCCCAATAATTTATTAAATGTGTGATTTAGCTATTTTGATGGCAAGCTCTCTATCTTTTGTAAAAAAGCTCCATTCCGTTCCTGCTGATTGAATATCGGCCTCCTTGCCTCGACCTCTGCAATAATACCAGTGCCCAAAGCGCTCGACAGTAGAAAACGGATGATTGTCTGCACAGAAGATTCCACAAGTATTAACCTCCTCGAAAAAAATAGTTTCGTCGGGAACGCTGTCATAGGACAAGTCTTTAGGTAATGCGATTTGAGATACATCCAATTTTTCTTCTTCCTTTTCATCCAACCATTCAGAAATATTCATCGATTCTTTCCTCCCTGACCATTATCCCCCTGCGTGAATTCAACCTGCGAATCATCCAGTAAAGAGGAGCCGGCAATGCCCAAGAACCTCTCTATTTTGTCATGACAAATTTCTGCTCCGCCTTGGGCGCGTACCACTTGATGAAATTGTGGCCGATCCCGAGCGGGGCGACTTCGACCCCGCGGAAGCGGGCGCTGATGATCGGCAGGGCGTCGGGAACATAGAGAAAAAGGTAGGGCTGTTCTTCGGCGAGGATCTCCTGGATTCGGTCATAATAGTGCTTCCGGGGGGGCTGATCGAAGGTGCTCCGCGCCTTTTCGATCAGCGAATCAACCTCGCTGTTTTTGTACGAGATAAAATTCAGTTCCTCCGGCCCCGTCTTGCTGGAGTGCCAGACGTCGTAGATGTCCGGATCAAGTGGAATCGTCCAGCCGAGAAGCGTCGCGTCAAACTTCCTTTTGTTGATGAAATCATTAACAAAAGCGGCCCACTCGATAACCCGCAGCTTGGCCTTGATGCCGACCTCGGCCAGACGTTGCTGAATAATTTCGGCAGTCTTGGCCCGCACCTCGTTTCCCTGGTTCGTGATTATCTCAAACTCGAAGGGATGTCCCTCTTTATCCAGGATGCCGTCGCCGTTGCGGTCAATCCAGCCGGCCTCGGCCAGGAGCGCCTTCGCCTTTTGCGGATCGTACGGATAATCGCGCACCTTCGGGTTATATACCCAGGTCCCCGGCTTAAACGGCCCGGTGGCAATTTTGCCCAGTCCCAGAATAATCCCGTCGATTATCTCCTGCCGGTTTATCGAATATGCAATCGCCTGGCGAACCCGTTTGTCGGCAAAAAGGGGGTTTTTCAAGTTGTATCCCAGATAGGTGTATGAATTGGAAAGATAACGATATTTATGATAGTTTTTTTTGAAAAGATTGTTCTCCGTCTGCCTTTTGTACTGAAGTGGGGTCAGCCCCATCCGGTCAATGCCGCCCGCCCGCAATTCCAGAAACATCGTTGCAGAATCCGGGATAATCCGCAGGATATACCCATCGATATAGGGTCTACCTTCGAAATAGTCGTGATTGGAAATAAGGACTATCTTCTGGCCGCCTGCCCACTCCTTGAATTTATAAGGCCCGGTGCCGACTGGGTGACGGCCGAGCGCGGAGCGGGTGATGTCTTTTCCGGCAAGGAGATGTTTTGGCAGGATGCCTATCGCCCAGCTCATCAAGGCGGGCGCGAACGGTTTGTCGTACGTCGCTCTGAAGGTATAATCATCAATAACTTCCGTCTTCTTCACCTTCAGAAAGTCGCCCGCATAAGCGGTCGGCGTGCGGGGATCAATGGTAACCTGATAGGTGTAGAGCACATCCGCCGCAGTGAAAGGGGCGCCGTCGTGCCAGCGAACCCCGCGGCGCAGGTGGAAGGTTATGACGAGCCCGTCGGGGGATATCTCCCATGCCTCGGCTAAATCGCCGACAACCTTTAAATCCTTGTCGTACTTGACAAGGCCGTTGTAGATGAGGCCGGCAATTTCGTGGGAGGTTGAATCAGAAGCAAGCAACGGGATGAGATTGGAGGCGTCGCCGATCGAACCCTCAACGATAATGTCGCCATAGGCCGGCGCTGGCGAAGCAGTTGGTTCCGCAAGAGGCGCCTTTTCCTGGCTGCCGCAAGCCAAAGCAAGCAGACACAATGAAGAAAGAATAATGATTTTTGCCTTTTCACTCGAAAATGCGTTCATATTTCATTGATCTATAATGGTTTATCATTCACGGAACCGCTACGGACACGACGAGAGACCTTTGAATAACTGCCAATATTGTCATTTCGACCGAAGGGAGAAATCTTTAACTATGCACGAGCATTAAGATTTCTCGTCGCTAACGCTCCTCGAAATGACAAAATTCAAAGGTCTCGACGAAGAGCGGCCCTCCGGTTTGATGGACATTAAACGGCGGGTTAATCCTGCTTTGTGACGGCGCGCCATCGTGAGGGTTTATCTGGCGGGAAACTACCCCGCCGCCCCATTTGCCTTGTCCGGTTTTTACTTCAGCACGAAGCGTGCATCCCCTACTATGCAGCGCTCCGGGGAACAAAAGAGCGGATTTAGGTCAATGGATTCAATAAATTCACTGATTTCCATAACCAGCTCGGAAAATGCCATAAGCGTCCGGGTCAATGCCTCCCGGTTAACCGGCGGGGCGCCCCGGTAACCTTCCAGCAAGGGATGAGCTTTAAGACATTTAATCATTGAATTAACGTCGTTTTTTTGCAGGGGAGCCATCCGGATACCCGTATCCTTGTAGAGCTCCACTTCCGTACCCCCCATCCCGAAAAGAATGACCGGTCCGAACTGGCTATCCACCTTGGCGCCGGCCATCATTTCCAGACCGGAGACCATTTCTTCAACCAGCATCCCGGTAAAACCCTTCATCTTGCGGAACCGCTCAAAGGTCGCAAAAAGCGAATCTTCGTTATTGATTCCGATAACAACCCCTCCCGCATCGGATTTATGCATGATGTCGGGCGAGACGACTTTTGCAGCCACCGGATAGCCCTTTTCCCGGACAAAGCGGGTCGCTTCTTCGAAGCTTGCGGCCATCGTAAAACGGGGAACGTCGATCCCCGAAAGACGCAGGATATTCTTTGCATCCGGTTCCAGCACCCACCCACTGCCCTTTGACTTCTCCAGTATCTCCCTGATTTCATTTTTCAGCATGGTTTGCACCTCTTCAAGGCCGCGGCCATCAGCACCGCCGCTTCAATCGAGTGAGCCACCGGAACTCCATTGAGCTCAAATCCCTCGATCATCATCTCATATTTTTCCACATGCGGCACATAGGCGATTAACGCCTTCCCCGCCTTTTGAAAGATGGAACTCAGCCTCGCCCCCAGATCGGAGGTGATTCCGGGGGTATAGGGAAGAAGCAGCATCAATGCGCAGTCAATTCCCGGCATGGCGCTCAGATGGCTGGCAACGGCGATAAAGTCTTCGTCCACGCCGCTGCCCGTCAAATCAATGGGGTTGGAGAGCGAAGCGATGTTCTTGATGCTGTCGGAGATCCCTTCCTTAAGCAGTTCCTGCTCCTTGGGAGCGAGCTGCGGCACTTGCAGTCCCTGGGCCGCGCAGACATCGACGGTGATGGCGCCATGCCCGCCGCTGCAGGTAACAATGGCGACGTTGCCGTCAATGGGCGTTTGATAACAACTCAGGGCTTCACAAAAGGAGATTAGCTCCAATTCATTTTTCGCTTCCACGACGCCCATTTGCGCCATTACCTGAGAAAATACCTCATAATCGCCGGCCAGGGAGGCGGTATGGCTCGAGACCGCCCTGCTCCCACCCGGGCTCTTTCCGGATTTGATCATAATAACCGGTTTCGTGCATGCTTTCGCGGCAAGGACAAAGTCCCGCCCCTCACCCTTGGCAAAACCTTCGACATAAAAGGCGATAACCTTCGTTGCCGGGTCGCCTTCGAGATACCGAAGCAGATCTATTTCCCTGATCAGCGCCTTGTTCCCGATACTTACCCCGAGGGAGAGCCCTATCCCCTCTTCCTTGAATTTGAGCATGACGTCCACAAGGATTCCCCCGCTCTGACTTACCACCGCCACATTCCCCGACTCCGGCCTGATCATGCGCTCGATCGGCAGAAAGAAAGTATCCACGATGGCAGGGGCGTAAATGCCAAGGCAATTCGGGCCGACAAAGGGGAAATCGGCTTTTTTCGCCAGAACCGCGAGTTGTTCCTGGAGGTCATGGCGACCGATTTCGGAAAACCCTCCCGAGATGATCACGGCGCCGCCAACCTTGGCCTCGATGCACTGAGAAAGGATAGCGGGCACCTGTTCGGCGCGCGCGGCAATCACCGCCAAATCAATTCTTTCAGGAATATCTGATATTTGCTTGAAGACAGTTTCCCCCTGCAGGACTCCCCCCTTGGGATTGACCGGATAGACCTTCACCGGATAGCGCAGCAGGTTTTTTCTGAAAATCACGTTGGCCGGATTTTGGTCGTTCTGCAGTGAAACGCCGATTACCGCCATAGTCTTTGGTTGAAACAGGTATCGAAAATCCATAATTATCCCTCTTAATTGTCCTTTTCACCGTAAAACGATAACGCCTGACAATTTGGAAGCATACCCCAGAAGACGCGGATTGTCCATTGAACAATAATCCCCATGTCATCGAACCACTTTTACTATCTCCTGCAACCTTTCATGGGGAAATCAATGCACTGTACATAGTTTCAGTGGATTAGAATCGCCAGAGTCCCGCACCATATTGCTGCCATTATTTGATGTCATTACCGCCTCATAATATATCTTGACTTAGGTGCGAATGAGCATATTGTTTAATTAACATAATGAACGACTGAGAAAATTGAATTATACTTCCCATATAGGGGATTGAAAAATGGCTTCCGAGCCCTGTCCTTATGATGCGATGGGGCTTTTTGTTCTATATGAGGATATCTTAGAAACCTTGGAACTGTACGTCAATCTGATAAAGGAGATTGCCATGAAAAACGCAAGGAAAATGATCAACACCATTTTTGCCATGCTTCTCGGTCTGATAGTAATTACTGTCAGCAATCAGGCATTTGCCCAAAGCGGTACCTGGGAGACTAAGGCCCCAATGCCCACCGTCCGGTGGAACGCAGCCAGCGGAGTGATCAACAGCAAGCTCTACGTGGCGGGCGGGACTGGGACTGGGGCTAACTCATTAGCCACTCTTGAGGTCTACGACCCGGCCACCAACGCCTGGGCCACGAAAGCCTCCATGCCTACTGCACGGAACAGCGTGGGCGGAGGGGTGATCAACGGCAAGCTATACGTGGTGGGAGGCAATATTGCCCAGAACCAAAAGCTGGCCACCCTCGAGGTCTACGACCCAGCCAATGACACCTGGACCACGAAAGCTTCCATGCATACTCCGCGTTCGGGTCCAGGGGCTGTCGCGATTGATGGTAAGCTGTATGTAGCAGGAGGCTGCCTGGGATTCTGTGCGCCTGTGACAAATGCACTCGAGGTTTACGACCCCGCCACCGACACCTGGACTACGAGATCCCCACTGCCTACTGCGCGCGGCGGCACAGATGTTGAGGCGGTAAACGGCCTCTTTTATGTCATGGGCGGCTGCTGTGGCGCGGTTAGTTCGCAAAGCGACCTGATGGCCAAAACCATAGAGACGTATAACCCAATAACCGACACCTGGACCACCGAGACTCAGCATCTCGTTGGAGTGGGCGACACGGCGGGGACTATTAACGGGAAGATTTATGCGGCGAAGTCCGCAGCGACTGAGGTTTACGATCCCGCAACCGATACTTGGGCCTTTCTTTCACCCATGGCCATCACCCGGCAATATGCAGCCGGAGGAGTGATCAACGGCAAGCTCTACGTGGCGGGAGGATATGATGGGGCTGCGGGGTCAGCCACCCTCGAGGCGTTCACCCCATTGACAGGTATGACATCATGTATAGGCGACGTCAACGGTGACGGCAAGATCGGATTTGCCGAGGCAATCAGTGCTTTGCAGGTCTTATCCGGATTGAGACTTTCTGTATGCAATCAGGCGCCGCCTCTTGACGGCGTCTGCGGGTCGTCCAACGGCGGTGTATTTACAACGGCGCCTTCGGCTGGCCTTTGCGGTGCGGGATCAGCGACTTCGGTCACCGGAACCGGTCCCTGGTCTTGGAGCTGTGCGGGGTCCAACGGCGGTGCGACAGCCAGTTGTGCAACCCTCCAGGCCTCCCCTGTTGACGGTGTCTGCGGATCGTCCAACGGCGGTGTATTTACAACGGCGCCTTCGGCTTACCTTTGTAGTGCGGGATCAGCGACTTCGGTCACCGGAGACGGTCCCTGGTCCTGGAGCTGTACAGGGGCCAACGGCGGTGCGACAGCCATTTGTGCAGCAACCCTCGAAGTACCACCTGTTGATGGTGTCTGCGGGTCAGCCAGCGGCGGGATATTTACAACGGCGCCTTCATCTGACCTTTGCGGTGCGGGATCAGCGACTTCGGTCACTGGAAACGGTTCCTGGTCTTGGAGCTGCACGGGTGCCAATGGCGGCACAACAGCCGCCTGTGCAGCAACCCTCGAAGCCCCCCCTGTTGATGGCGTCTGCGGGTCAGCCAACGGCGGGATATTTACAACGGCGCCTTCGGCCTACCTTTGTAGTGCGGGATCAGCGACTTCGGTCACTGGAAACGGTTCCTGGTCTTGGAGCTGCACGGGTGCCAATGGCGGCACAACAGCCGCCTGTGCAGCAACCTTGACCGTGCCTCCCGCAACATTGGTGTCGATCGCGGTGACGCCAACAATGGCCTCAATACCAATGGGCGGCACACAAGCTTTTATTGCAACCGGCACTTACTCTGATGGCACCAGCCATGACATCAGCAATATTGCGACCTGGACTTCGGGCACCATCGGGGTTGCGACAGTCGTGTCGCCCGGCATCACCACTGGCCTGTCGGTCGGTATGGCAATGATCACTGCAACATCCGGCTACGCGTCCGGCTCAGCAACCTTGTTCGTGTCCTCCGCAACATTGGTGTCGATCGCGGTGACGCCAACAATGGCCTCGATACCAATGGGCCTAACACAAAGTTTTGTTGCAACCGGCACCTACTCTGATGGCACCACCCATGACATCAGCAATATCGCTACCTGGACTTCGGGTGCCATCGCGGTTGCGACAGTCGTGTCGCCCGGCGTCGCCACCGGTGTGTCAACCGGTACAGCAACGATCACTGCAACATCCGGCGGCAAGTCCGGCTCAGCAACCTTGACCGTGACCGCCGCACCATCGAGTTGGACCGAAGTATGGGTAGGTTCTGACGGGCAAGGTAATACAAGTACTACTACCCTTACCAAGAACTCAAGCGGAACAATAACAACTACGGGACAATGGACATACAATTACGGAGGGTACCCTGTGACATGCCTAATTTCGTCGGGTAATATGGCAGTAACAGGAACTAACGTAACCTTAACCATGACGGGAACCGCAACAAATACTAATCCTTACATACCCTCTGGTTTTAATACATCTTTTTTCACCTTGTCGCTAACCGGAACGATGAGTGCTGGACAAGGGAGCGGCACCTCTACGATAAGCTTTCAAAACCCGGATTGGCCCCCTCCCATTTACGGAAATTGGACAGCGCAAAGACAAAGCGGAAGTGGTGTAACGAATTAATCCTGCCGGAGAAATTGATTCTCCGACATGGCTACAAGGCACATGGAAAGCATTACGGGGCGGAACCTACAGATTCCAAATTTTAAATCTGCAGGTTCCGCTTTGTAAAACGTATGACTATTCGATTAAAGTCCGACCTTGGGAGTTTGGTAGTTCACCCACGTAGATAGAGGGCGGTGTAAAGGGTAACCTGAAGTATTAAAATCCCTAACAAAGGCTCCTGAAGGGAGTCGAGTCAAGCTGAGGGTTGCAGCGCGAGTTAACCCAGATATATGAGTTGTATAAAAATAGATGACAGCATATTCACCAGTACAAACAGTAATAGTTGTTTTTAAATGGTTCAGGCTATTGCATGCTTGTGAAGTCAATAACCACTTGTTTTCATTATTTCTGTTGTGTTATCGACCAGACGACCGAGGCGTTTGTCGCGCTGAAGGAGTCGATCGCCGAAAAAGGGGGGCTGGAACTGATTCTCGTTACCCAGAATGGGGGCGAATACCGCCTCGTCGCCGGCGAGAGAAGGCTTCTGGCCTGTCGCGCCTTGAACGGGGAAACGATTCCGGCGCGGATTCTGGCCAACGTTTTTGAAGAATATGACGTGACGGCGCTCCAGCTCATCGAAAACATGCTCCGGGAAGACCTCAATCCGCTTGCTCAGGCGAAGGGGATTCTCTGCTATTTTCAGGCGCGTCATCCGCATTTATTTTCCACTCTGCGGCTCCCGGAGGAGGCGCAACAGGCGCTTGCTTCAGCCAGCACGCTGCCGGAGGCGTAGGCAGAGTATTTTAAGCAACATGCGGTTTAATTTACTAATAATATGAATTCTGGTTCTTCAGATAAGAATTTTTCGATCAGCACTTTCAGAAAAGGATTCGCCGCCGCCTGGCCCGTCTGCCTTGGCTATATTGCGGTCGGATTAGCCTTTGGCGTAATTGCCCGGAAGGCGGGCCTCCAGCCGCTGGAGGTCGGCTTGATGTCGCTCCTTGTTTACGCCGGCAGCTCCCAGTTTATCGCCGCCGCGATGATCGGCAGCGGCGCCGGATTATTGCCAATCGTTCTCACCACATTTGTCGTCAATCTTCGCCATTTGCTGATGAGCTCGGCTTTATCGCTCCATCTGCGCGAATTGAGTGGCCCCCAGACGGCGCTTTTCGCCTATGGCGTTACCGACGAGAGCTTTGCAGTGAACTCCGCCCTTTTTCGTCAAGGCAACTGGAACTGGCAGACAGCGCTTGTTGTCAATCAGATAAGCAACCTGGCCTGGGTGGCAAGCACGATTGCCGGCAGCCTGATCGGCAGCTTTGTGCCGGATGGTGCTTTGGGGCTCGACTATGCGCTGACAGCCATGTTCATCTGTCTTCTGGTATTTCAGGTCAGGGATTCGCTGCATGCATTTGCAGCCCTGCTTTCCGGAATCCTTGCCGTCGCCATTGCGTTTTTTGTTCCGGGCAATTACCATGTTATCCTTGCCTCATTTTTCGCGGCGACCATCGGCCTGATACTCCGGAGAAGAAAAAAGGCGCGTGAAAAGTCATGAACATTGAGATTTTGATAATCATCCTCTGCATGGGCGCCGTCACGTATATCCCCCGCTGGGCGCCGCTTTATCTGCTGTCTCGCCGCAAGCTGCCGTCCTGGTTTATCGAGTGGCTCGATTTCATTCCCGCAGCAATCCTCAGCGCGCTTATCCTCCCGTCCATCCTGACAGTCGGCGAACCAAGGCATTTGGATGCTCTGACCCCGGAGTTTCTTCTGGCACTTCCTACCCTTTTCGTAGCCGTCAAAACCAGATCGCTGGCAGGAACGGTTCTTGCCGGCATGGGCTTGTTCTGGCTCGTCCAGAAATTTCCATGAAGTTGATTATTGCTTAAAATGCAGGGAAATGTTATGGCCAGCGCCATTGAGCAGCATCTCAAAAAGCTTCGCCCGGACAGAGTTTTTATCAAATAAGAGGTCTTAGTTATGAATTATGTTGATTTAAGAAGCGATACGGTAACGCTGCCGACACCGGAAATGCGAAAGGCAATCTTTGATGCCGACCTGGGCGACGATGTTTTCACCGAGGATAGAACGGTGAACAAACTTCAGGAGCTGGCGGCCCAGCGCCTCGGGATGGAAGACGCCCTTTTGGTCGCCAGCGGCACAATGGGGAACCTGGTCTCCGTACTTGCCCACTGCGCCCGCGGCGAGGAGATCATCCTCGGCGACATCTCTCATATTTTTCTGAACGAGGCAGGCGGAATATCAGCGCTCGGCGGCGTTTTTCCCCATACCCTGCCCAATCAGCCCGACGGAACACTAAGGCTGGAGGATATCGAAAACGCCATCCGCGCCGAGAACATCCATTTTCCCCATACCCGCCTGATCTGCCTGGAAAACACCCACAACCGCTGCTACGGCGCCGCCTTGACGCCGCAATACACGGCCTTGGTTGTCGCGCTGGCCCGGCGCCGCGGCCTTCATGTTCACCTCGATGGCTCGCGCATCTTTAATGCGGCCTGCGCCCTCGGCATTGATGTCCGGGAACTGACGAAAGGGGTTGACTCGGTAAATGTCTGCCTTTCCAAGGGATTATCCGCACCGGTAGGCTCGCTTATCTGCGGCGGCAGGGATTTTATCGCACGGGCGCGGCGGATCAGAAAAATGGTGGGCGGCGGGATGCGCCAGGCGGGGGTTATCGCCGCGGCAGGAATTGTCGCCCTGGAAACAATGGTCGCTCGCCTGGCCCAAGACCATGAAAATGCACGCATTCTTGCAGAGGGAATCGCGAACATTCCGGGACTGGCCGCGGAACCGGCGCGGGTACAGACCAACATTGTCTATCTCGACCTTCTTGCTCCAGATTTCACTGATGATGAATTCATGCAACAACTGGCCACAAACGGCGTCAGGCTGCTGCACACCGGCCCGGCCCGCTTCCGGATGGTCACCCACTACGGCATCGACCGGGATGCTATCGCGAGGGCATTGACTGCGCTTGGCAATGTAATGAGAAAAGCGAGCTGAAATGGCGAAGAAGATCGACATCATTTTGACTTCACAGCCTTTTATCGGTTTTTTATACCATTTTATCCGCCTCTATTCGAGCACGCTGCGGCTGAAGGTTGAAAACGAATCCCCGTGGCAGAAACATCTCGAACAGGGCGGGCGCGTTCTTTTGTGTGTCTGGCATCAACAGTTTTTCGGGGCCATCCGTCATTTTCAGAACTACCGCGCTTTAAAACCGGGATTGATGATCTCCAAAAGCAAGGACGGGGAAATCATTGCCGGGGTGGCCCTCCGCAGCGGCTGGGCGCCGATCCGCGGCTCCTCCTCCCGGGGCGGACGGGAGGCGATGAAGGAAATTGTCAATAAGCTTAAAGAAACAGGCCTGGCCGCCCACATCGTTGACGGACCGCAGGGGCCGGCCGGAGTCGTCAAAAACGGACTGATCGCCATCGCCCAATACGCCGACGCGGTGATCGTCCCCTTTTACGTCTTTGCCGACCGGGCCTGGCATTTCAACAGTTGGGACCGCTTTTTTCTCCCGAAACCCTTCTCCCGGGTGACGATCCGGTTCGATGAGATGATTCATCTGACGCCGGCGGAAAATGAAGCGGAATTCGAAGCGCAGCGGGAGTCTGTCGAAAAAAGGATGCTGCCGCATCTGCACCGATGATCTCGAACCGCTTTCACAAGCGGGATCAATAATGTTTATTCATGGCTGCCTGCATATTTTCAGTGCCAGAATCCTCCAGGCTTCCAGCTTGCGCTCGTACGAAATTGTCGCGTAGGCCGGGCTGGTCGAAGGTAGCAGATGGCAGGCCAACGCCCGGGATTTCAACAGTGGTTTGACCCGCTTTAAAAAGGTCAGTTCGGCCTTCCTGCCGTTAAAGAAAACCGCAGTTATCTGAGGATGTTTTGCAAAAAATAATTCAAAATCATTAATAATTTCTGAATCTTTGGCGATGCCTGCGTCAAGGCTGCTTTCCCGCGTGCAGGACGCAAGCACATCCCACAGGGCGATTCTGCTGAATTTCAGAATGCTCAGCCGCTCTTGATAGGGAAGATCCGGAATGGCGCCGAAGAGTTCCCCCATGATCGGCCAGAAATGGTTGCGGGGGTGGGCGTAGTACTGGCCGGCGGCAAGGGACGCCCGGCCCGGCATGCTTCCCAGCACAAGCGCCTTGGCAGCGCCGTCGGCAACCGGCAAAAAAGAGTGAAGCATTATCATCTCAGACCCAACCGTTATATCTCTTATAATATTGCGTCTTTAGACTGATACACCCATCAGTAATGAAAAACAAGCAATTTCGGCTAACTCACCCCGGATCTTTCAGTTTGTCATTAATTTGCAAAATAACCGTTGCCTTAAGGCCAGCTTTGTTGTACAAGGCCTTTGACCTTAAAACCACGGGGCTCGACCCTGTGGTTTTTTATTTATGGCAATTGAGCAGGAGAAACCAAAGAGGAATGAAAACATGATAAACGTATCCAATGTCACCCTTGCCTACGGCAAAAAGACGCTGTTCAAAGAGGTAAATATCAAGTTCACGCCGGGCAACTGCTACGGCGTCATCGGCGCGCGGGAGTATTTTGACGACATGCTGCGGAGAATTATGAGCCATCCGGTCAGTCGTCTGCGGGAGTTGCTGCCTGATGTCTGGAAACCGCTTCCCAAGGATAAGCGCGGCCTGCTGCTTACGGAAAATGCCTGAGATGTGCGCCGGTAGCGTTCCTCGCCTCACTGCACCTTGCTTTTTAAAACCACCCCTATACAGACTGTCAAAGATCATGCCGTCACTGGAGTTGTCCATTGCTGGTGGCTGTCTTCTACCGCGACTGCAAATACTTTACAAGACGGGTTCATCGGACGCTTACACCGGAAGCCATTTCCCAACGTACCGGGGCAACGTCTACTAAAGATTTTTCTCGGACATCTTGTTCCATATAATGATCAAGGACCTCTTTCACTGCACGCGTTAATTCAGCACGATTGACAGTACGGAAAAGATGATTGTGAACGATATATTTAAAAATATCTTGTTCCCAATCCGATAGTGAACATAATTGTGACCACCATTTTTCGGTGGAACCATTACCCTCATGTTTAAATCGGTAAATAATATAAGATTCGGGCATAAGCAGAATTTTATGGAACTCCTCATGATCTTTACCGAATGCCTTCAAGAAGTAATCCCGTTTGGTGCCTACAAGTCCACGCGTGCGTATTAAGACACATTGAATCGCCCTAAGGTACTTTGCATTCCAGTGCTCACCTATATTACCGGCTGTCTTTGACAGACGATCCTTGCTCTGCAAATTCACATATCGCATTGGGAATGAAAATATCTGCAGCCTTAGCTCTTCGTTAAGATCAAGGTTAATCTTCAATCGGTCGTAGAACTCGTCGGGATGATCATGAAAATTGTACAGAATATAATTCGACAGGTATTGAAGACCATACTTGGCTGCTAATCTTACCCTTTCTTCATACAAGTCACGCATGCTAATATCGTCAAACGCGATTCTGACAGGCCGAATTGCGATCTCACTCAACAGCGCCATTTTCTCTTCTGTCAGCAAGCGAGAATCCAATCCCTGATTAAAGTCAATGTAACGGTTCACCGTGCTAGTGCGCCCTGATTTATTTCGATAGGAATAAGTTGCGCCCTTTCCAAATCCCAACGCCTTGATATCTTTTACAATTTCCCTAAATCGTTCCGATGCCAGAACATTGTTGTCTAATAAGATCAAATCACGTTTCTCTCCATACAGTTCTTCGATGAGTTGAATCTGCCGGCGGAGAGGTAAATAGCCATTGAATTCTGGTTCTATTCGATGAACTGCACAAAATGCGCACCTATTTGGGCACCCTCGGGTTGCATACCCAATATAACAGTTTTGCAATGCATAAGTATAATTTGCCTCGTCAAGGATGCTATAGTCCGGTGTTAGTGTATCAATTCTGATCTTATCACCTGGATCAAGAATTCCTGAATTATCCAGAAGCCCTGATATCACAGTGGCACCTGTTTCTAACTCCAAATCATCGCAAAGGAGGGTTGCTAACACCCCTCCCACTATAACATCTGATCTTCGCGGGACACTGTTCTGATAATACTTTATCGTTTTGACAGTTTCCCGCCAATAATAGGTAAAAAGAGAACTCACATATACGCGATCCCAGCGTTCGACACGCTTTTCAGGAATGCATCCTTTCACAAAGACCACTCGGTCATTCAATCGCTTGTGATATGCCGCAATCTTCATTAACCCTAGCGGGGGGTACTTACTCTTATAGGATGGTTCAACCAATAAAATATTTCGCATCAGTTATCCCAAGTCTCCGATTCAGACTGCTCAAAAATAAAGTGGACAAATTGTTTGGGAAGTTCCGTACAGCAAGTTGGGTCGAGTTGTGGGTCAGAACCATTGGAAATTGGAAGCAGGTAATCCTTCAAGAATTCCTCAATCAGGATGTCAATACCGGCGTTGGCATAGCCTTCAATAACAGCGAGCAGATCCTTGTCTTCTGAAACTTTTGCATAGTCGAACTCGTTCTGTTCCAATATCATGGCATAATAGCAAGCCCATTCTGGTGGGGTAATCGTACTTGACCAGAAGCGGTCATCACGCTTTTTGATTTGTATTGACTTTTTTTTCTGGTAGCCCAGACACGCACAGACAAAGAACAATTCATGAAAATCCCCAACAGTACCACTGCTTTTCACGTTATTGTAAAGCTCTTTAAAATGAGCATCAGTGGCAACGCGAATTTTTCCATCCATCTTCATTAGTATTCCTCCTCGTCACGAAGAATAGCCAGGGCAGAATTGATATCCTGTTCTACAATCGCCGTATTGCCATCAAGTGTTGGGCGCAAAATATAGAATTTCCCCCATTTGCCGCTGGTTTTCAATAGTTGCGCCTCCTGGCGACGGAACTCGGTATCCGTTGCCAGGAGAATCCATTGGGATGCGAACGTAGGTACATAATTTATAAGGTTCTGGCGATGCTCAAATGATAACCTGCCAAATGGTGTATCCATAAACAATGGAATTTCGATTTGACCTCCTCTCGAAGCAGCCCGAGCCAGGGCGGCAATGAATGCAATCGACATGATTTGTCGTTGCCCCGCAGAGATGTTTGCGAGAAAGGGCTTCTTATACCGATCCAATACCTGCAATGAATAATCATTGTTGACGACTATAGTCCTTAGATTTTCCCTTCCTTCTTTATCTAACAGTTTTGCGAAGAGTTCCGTGGCCGACTGCCCTATTAACTGTTTTATCTCACGCGTAAACTGATCATAGACATCCTTAAGTGCGTCCTGCGTGTCACGTGCTAACATAGACCGTCTTGATAATTCATCATTCCTTCCAACTTTCAGACGCTCCTCTTTGAGTAATGCTCGTAAACGTTCCTCCTCCTGCTTGAGCTGTTCCAACTGAGTCTGGGCATTACGAGCATTAGCCTCGAGCGTAATAATGCCATCCTGAAGTTTCTTGCGATGTTCGTCCAATTTTGTGGCGTCCTGCCGTTCTGACGTGCCGATCTGATTGCTCACGTTCTCAAGGCTACGATTGATATTAGCTATTGTACTTCGAATATTTCCGTATTGCTGTAAGCGCTTTTCGACCAGGTCCGCATCGTCACTGAAGTGATTACGCACTTCGCTCAGGTATCGCCAAAGATTGAGCGCCGCATCCTGGGTAGTAACGTCACTTGTGCGTTTTTGCCAATCAAGAATGTGTGAATGGGCTGCCGGATCTTTAAGAATATCTCTACCGCAGATGCATTCATCATCAGTGAGGATTCGTTCAATCAAATCACGGCGAATTTCAGACGGAATTTCTCCTTTTTGTTTTTGACGTTCTATATGTTCGAAGACGGTAATGACGGTAGGAGCCAAAATAAGCGATGAAGCTTTACATACGAGACTATGCATCTCTTTAAGTGTATTGTCCACCAGCTGCTCCTGTTCCTTTAATTCCTGTTCCAATATTTTACGCCGATCAAGCAGATGGCGTATCTCATTAAATTTTTTAAGTTCATTGTCAGTCTTATCAATCTCTTGCCGCGCAAGGCGCATTTCATCCGCCAGACTATCGAGCCTCCCACGTAATTGAGTCTGCTCATCTTCATTATCGCTAAGGCGCTTGAGGAGCCGCGACAATTCTTCATGCGATGAATTGGATAATTCTCTTTCAAGAGCCTTAGAAACGCGCCCTACCGCCCTTATCGCTGTCTCAAGTGCATCAACATTGAGCAGGTTCCGAATACCGGCACTGATTTCCCGGCGCTGTTCAATGCTAGCGCGGGTTAAACGTTCAATCTTCTCACCATCGAACAAGAAATAATCCTTGACACGCCGATCAAGGATGCTGTCAATAACGGCATCAATTTCAGTGGTCGGAACGGTCTGGGTGTTCCCATCACTCGTAATCACAAAAAGGCGTTTTTCATCTTCTTCTTCAATTATCCGGTTTCCATCCTGCATCCCCAATATGGCTCTACGCAAACGATAGGACTGCCCTAGGTGAGCGAATTCCAACTCAACAGATGTACGCACCGGCACTCCAGTATCCGCCTCAAGTGCTGATACATTTACGAGTTGTAATTCTTCCCGTGGGACATCTCCATCCTGGCTCAGGCGACGTTCGCCAAAAAGACAAAACATGATGGCTCTAAACAACCCTGTCTTGCCCCGACCGTTCTCGCCAAATACGACTGTCACATTGTGGTGAGGTAGTGATGGAAACCAAAATTCAATCTCTTGCCTTCCGCGAAATTGACGGAAGTTCTCCACTATCAACTTATGCAATATCATAAGTTATTACCCTCCTGTTGTTTTGAGAGCTTCCGCACAATGGCCTGGAGTTGCTCAGCAACCGCTGTTTCTGGGTAGGATTCTGATAACCTAATTGCCTGTATTGCCAATTCGCGCACATCAGCGGGATATGTGTTGAGCTTTTCAATTATCAACGCATTTACATCAGGTAACAGGGTTTTTTCTAAATCATTCATACGCACTCCAATCCCATCGTTTAAGTGTATGATAAACATCCCAAGGTTTCTCATCGAGTAGATTCAACATTTCGAATCGGTCAAGAATATCCCGTATTACTGCCCGTGCGCTGAATTGGTTCATCGCAGAGGACGCAAACTCAACAAATCTTGGCATTTCACGTTGGAGTATCCCCACGTCAGAACTAAGCTTCAATTCTAAGCGGTCGGTCGGCGGTACAACTATAAAATCATAGATAACTGCCAAGGTCTTCCCCGGCGCCCGACGGAGAATTCTCCCGCGACGCTGGACAAACTCGCGTGGGTTTGTACTGCTGGCGAGAATGAATGCGGTCCTTGTAGAAGGCACATCTATTCCTTCATCAAGGCACTTTATAGCAACAAGCACTTGAATGTCGCCAGTATCAAACAGGGCCAGGAGTTTTTCTCGATCCGATAAATTTACATCATGAACAAACTCATGGCAACGTAACCCAAGGGCCGCAACGGCCTGCAATACTTTACGATGTTCCCCTGGTGCACAATAGACCAGAATGCCGGCTGGCTCTTCAGCGCGTTGTCGATAGTCCTCCTGCATACGGCTTAGCAAATGAAGCAATGCCGGTAGTTTTTGTTGCGCCGACGAAATAATCCGTGCACGCTGTAAAAGTAGTCTTTGCAGGCGATCACGTAATTCGGGATCATGTTCCGCCAAAGTGGAGATTGCAATAATTTTTTGTGTTAACTCATCGTACTGGTCGGACTCTGACTCCGTTAGATTAATCAATTGAGGATAATATTCGTAAGGCGTAAGGAATTTCCCAATTGCTTGATCTATCGAAAATTCAAAACAGGTTGAACCGAAATAACTAAAAAGAGTATCGGTCCCTTCATCATCAAACCAGCGGCGTGGCGTAGCGGATAATCCGAGTCGCATATCTGCTTTTTCTGTCATCGCTTTGCGTAAATGCGCTGCGCCAAGGCCATGCGCTTCATCACCTATTAGCAAAGTATCACTCGCTGGAAGACGACGAATCGCCGCAGCAAATCTGTCTGTCGCGGCGGTTTTGTGAACTGCAAGAACACAAAGGTTGCTTTTAACACCGATATTGAAATCCTGAATAGCCGATTTCACGGCAATCTGCCATCTACCATGTTCGCCACTACAGAGAATAGGATCAAACCCGAACTGATGGCAGTTTCTTTCCCATTGCTGGAGAAGGTGCAGGTAGGGAACGAGTATAAGCAACGCCAGTCGACCATTTTCCTTATAGATAGAGCTTGCAGCCGCCAATGAGGCGATTGTTTTGCCTGTCCCGGTGGCCATTTCAAAGACTCCACGACAACCCGCCTCGCGCCACTTTTGAATAGCAATTTTTTGGTAATCGTGAAGTTTCACAGGGCAATATGGAGAGGATGAGCCATCATATAACGAATTATGGCTGCTATACGGTGCTTCTGATGAAACCCGCAACTTTATGAATTTCTCTCGAACGGCCTCAGGAATACGACACACGCGGAATTGTTTATTTTTATCATTCCATAAGGCTTCAAGCCGCTTTTGGTGCATCTCAACATATGGTGATTGCCCGGAGTCCCATGATTTAAAAACAGAAAATGCTTCCCCATTCAAGGATGCCTTAATGGAATCGTTCAGCGATCCATGAATGGCTACCCGGTCACCAGCGCTATCAACGAAAATACCGATCTTATCGTGATAATCTCCGGCGGACATCCGGTCACGCGGCAGTGCAAAACGAAACTCAAGAGTCCCATCGGCAACCATCCAAGCAAGTGCATTACGTGTATCATTTTCCAGTGTCCTGGCAATATCTTCAACATTCCGTGTTAGGATTTCACGGAGTGCGGCATCAAACCGTGCAGCTTCGCCAAACTTGAGAGCCTCCCAGTCTGCCCCTTCAAGGATTGGAGAAATAACAATCCTTGCAAAACCGCCGCCCTTCACAAACGTAGACATGCCCTGCCCGGCAATACGTAACCACCCAGAGGTAAAAAACCCTACGCCACGCAGGTAATCTTTCGCATGAGAGAGCAATGGTACTTGCAGGTCACGAATTAAGTCATAGTATTCGCTGTCATATACCGGTAACAATTCAAGTTCTTTAAGCACGATCGCGTAACTCCGCTAATTGTACAACATTTCCATCAATGCCAACGCGACTGTCTGTCCCCAACATCATGGGTGTCAGGCCCTTTTTCAAGATACCCGCTGTCCGCATGTCAGCAACAAAAACATCGATATTTGCAGCACCTTCGTAGTCGTTGTTAAGAACATAGTATAGAAGATCATCAAGAGTTTCGATACCGCATGAGTTTGGAATCGAAACGAAAGCATTACGCTGTGACCCTATGATACGATATTTCCCTTCGCGTGATAGCAGTTCTCCAATAAGAGTTTGCGTCCAAAGAAAATGATCGGGAAGCGCTGGTAATTGATCATGTCGATAATCATAGAAATGCGAAATGAGGCCGAAAGGTTTTCCGGCACTGTCTCGATTGGAAAGATAATGGGCCGCCAATAATTCCAATGCTGCCTGGCTGTTCCCTGTCCACCCGAGAGTCTCAATGTGCACAATAACTCCGTCACTGTAACGGATGACGTCCTTGTACGTGTGCAACACATTATAGACACTATTTTGCTTATATCCTAAATCATCCACAAAATGCTGATATAATTCCGAAAAGCTACAAGGTTCTGCTTTGTCGAGAATGTAGTTGATGATTTCCGTAGCTACACCAGTTGCACGACCACCTTCTTCTATAACACCAGAGAGGCGGATACGGGGATAAAGAGAAAGATCGTATTCGTCATAGTAGAAAAACTGAATTATTGAAAACAGAAGCATTGGGGATACAATCCCCAACAGCTTGCAGGTAATCTTCTTGTCGTTAAAGAGCCTTATCGCTGAAATGTGGCGTGATGAACTGAGGAGTGTCGTAAGGTGCTCAATAATAGACGTTAGCCTTTCTTTCTGTATGCCTATTTGTTGTATATGTATGTACTCGCCGCGATCCACGCGTAAAATATTGGGGGTATTTGGTAAATGATTAGCCATAAACACAGCTTCGTTAACACAAAGCTGTTCTAAAGCATATTTTCTGATTTGCTCCAATTTAACTGTACCTTCCTGATCCAACACAAATTTTTCCAATACAAGCGGCAATGGCAGGCGCTGCGTGACCTTCTCGCTTTTGATGACATATGGGTAGTCAGGATACCTTAATGCCGGATTGTTTGATTCCCGAAGACAGGAATAAAGAGCGCTCTCACTTGGAATATTTTCCTTCAGTAATTTGTTCTTGTATCGCTCAAAAATCCCACTCACTGAGAGGTATGGAATATCTCCCCCAAGTCTGGATATTATGTCGTGTTCTATCTCCGCTATTTCGTCAAATGGAATTGAAATATGATCGCGATGAATATATGTGCCTCGATCCCAGAGCAGAAGGTCTGGCGAACGCTCGATATAAGCATAGATATTCCGCTCAGATATTTTCTCATGTTCAGGACGGTCTTTATTTACTTCAGTATGCACTTCTGTGAAATGCATCGGTCGCCCGGTATTGTAAAGGATTGTTTCGACAAGCAGAGTTCGTTTCTTTCCATTCTTTCCATATTTAAGTGTCCATGCGTATTGTGTGTAGAACGCACTTTCATCTGCCGAGATCTCTTCTATAGCATCAACTAGAAAATGCAGATAACCCATCGAAAACTGAGAAATTGAAGAAACTTTATTGCAACACGCTTTGCCTCTACAGAACTCTTTTATCTTGACAGTAGCAACATCAAATGGCAGAACCCCATCAGGCTGATTTTCAACAGATCCTGTTATCTCTGGTCGGATTGCGTGGCATTTCACACATGGATGTTTGGGCATGATTACTCGAATCGGTAGACTCCAAACAACCTCGTATTGTGGCGACAAATCGATCAGAGAGGCCAGTTCTGCGTCAGAAGGGAGATTTTGCCATTCCCAGCGTTTTCCCAGGGCGTTAGCAATTTCCTGTACGCAGCACACACCACCCCCAGGAATAAGAACATCATCGACCGCATGCCAAAACCTATCCAAACGACTAAGGGCTTTCGGTTTTTGAAGTTTTGAAATATATTTTTCTTCAATCTGCCGGACACGTTCACGGGTAATTTTTTCACGGTCCCCCAACTCTTCAAGCGTCCATTTTCGCCCATCGAGCAACCCCAAACGCCCTTTCAAAATCCGACCTTCACGCTCGCGCCCCACCAGATTCCACATGAACTCATCTATGAGTTTTTCCAAATTTCCATATGCTTCTATTGGTATACCCTTTGACAGGGTTTTCATTAATTCTAACCCAATCTCTTTGAGATACCAAACTTGCCGGATGGCCTGTAATCCTTGCATTGAAAACCCTAAGCGATTGACAATATTGCTCTCGGACAATAAGGTAAGATTCTCCCATATCATCGTTCTGACTTCACCATTGATAGTGGTGCCCATAGAGCCTTGCGATAGCCGCAGCTCGGTGATTACTATGGGCGGTATACCAGTAAAAATAGGATCATCTGATAAAGCACCAACTGATATTGTCATTTGAGACTGGTCAGTAAAGCCCAATATTGACGCTATGTAATTAAGGATACATGAAAATGCTTCCTCGCTCATGTCCGATTGCAGGAGATAACCAACAGTAACATGGAGCAGAACGTGGCCGGATCATCTGGGAAAAGTGCAATCACTCGGAGTCGCTGAAGATCGTTTTGAGGAATTTCAAGACTGCTTATACTACCTTGGGTTTCATCGTTTGAATAATCATACTGTTGCGATACTATTTGGAATATTTCCGGAAGCGTGCGAGATAAAAGAACACCAATATGGGGAGAGGTAGAGGGCGTATGGATGAAAGTCTGTCTATCATTACCCACTGGATATTTGACCTGGGCGTTTTTATAAGACCTGGTAAAGGCGGGATGTTGTTCGGCAATTTTCTTCTGTAACCGCCTAATGTCATTTACCGTTTTTTTGCCAACTCCACCAATATTAAAAAAATCTTTTTCATTGCAACGCATCAACTGTTCACAAGTTAGTATTTTCTCTTGAATAAGAACATTTCGTGCCCTTGTGGAGAGCTTTCGCATAAAATCGGCTGCTATGGGGATGTTTATATTCAAGTTAGGTCCTGTTCCATGGAGCTTCATTCACTCTTTGATATTTGTACCACCTTCGACTTAAACCATAATCGGAATCGATCGGAATATTGAATATTTCCTATTTTGGTGCCGAGCATAGGCCAATCACTGCTTTTTTTCAACACATTTCCCTGACTTTACCGCCTCACGGTCACTTTCATTATCATGATCCCTGACGAATTATGATCATTGCCCAGGTTGAAAGTACTCACCCATATTTGAGTTCAAAACGTTGCCGCTTCCGCCAGCATTATCATCACCGTCTTTTATCCAATCTGTTTTGAGATATGCCTCCCGATAGCAATAAAATTCCAGACCGGGAGGGATATATGACAAAAGAAGAATGGTACGCCCATTGGCGGGAGATATCGAGGGCCAACGGACAAGCGGCATGACCATCGACGCCTATTGCCGGGAGAACCAGATTCCGACAACATCTTTTTATAACATAAGGCGTAGACTCAAAGAGCGGGAAGCCGTAACCGGCGGCTTCCCGGAATTAAAGACAGCCAGGCTTGTGGCCCCCGCGTCCGTCGGCATCCATATCCGCTTTGGCAATAACCTCTATGATGAGGTTGAACGGGGGCTCGCGATGTTCGGCCTGACGGCGGCATTGTTTATGAGTCTCGTCAAATCATGAAAAGACCTCGATATCACTGAAGATATATGACATGAAACCCGCGTGAGACTGAGCTTATTTAGATTCAATTAATCAACGTTAAAAACTGGTTATCGCCAATCGATAATCCAACACAGGCCATTTAACTGTTCGCTAATCATCAATCCTCAGTCCGCTATTCTTCTGCTGCAAAATAACCGTTGCTTTCGGGACGGCTTTGTTGTATGAGGCCTTCGACCTTAAAACCACGGGGCTCGACCCTGTGGTTTTTTATTTATGGCAATTGAGCAGGAGAAACTAACGAGGAATGAAAACATGATAAACGTATCCAATGTCACCCTTGCCTACGGCAAAAAGACGCTGTTCAAAGAGGTAAATATCAAGTTCACGCCGGGCAACTGCTACGGCGTCATCGGCGCCAACGGCTCGGGGAAATCAACCTTTCTGAAGATCCTCGCCGGCGACGTGGAGCAGGACACAGGCGAGATTGCAATCGGCCCCCGGGAAAGAATCTCGGTGCTCAGCCAGGACCAGTTTGCCTTTGATGAAGAAACGGTCATCGACGTCGTCATCATGGGGCATAAAAGGCTTTACGAAGTGATGGCCGCGCGCGAGGCGATCTACGCCAAGCCCGATTTTTCGGAGGCGGACGGGGTTGTCGCCGCGGAATTGGAGGCGGAATTCGCCGAAATGAACGGTTATGAAGCTGAAACTGATGCGGCGGTGCTGCTCAACGGGCTTGGCATCCCCGAAGCGCTCTGTTCCCGGAAAATGAAGGAACTCGACGGAGGCAACAAGGTGCGCGTGCTGCTCGCCCGGGCACTCTACGGCAATCCGGACGTACTTTTGCTCGACGAACCGACAAACCACCTGGACCTTCGTTCCATCGCCTGGCTGGAGGATTTTCTCGCCCGCTTCCGCAACACCGTCATCGTCGTCTCCCATGACCGCCATTTTCTGAACCAGATCTGCACGCACATTGCCGATATCGATTTCGGGAAAATCCGTGTCTATGCGGGCAATTACGACTTCTGGTACCAGGCAAGTCAGATGGTCGTCCAACAGAAGCAAAACGAAAACCGCAAGGCCACGGAAAAGGCGGATGAGTTGAAGGCCTTTATCCAGCGCTTCAGCGCCAACGCCTCCAAGTCGAAGCAGGCCACCTCCCGGAAAAAACTCCTCGAAAAACTGACCATCGAGGATATGCCGGTTTCCTCGCGCAAGTACCCGTTTATCCAGTTTAAACCGGAGCGCCCCTGCGGAAACACCATCCTTGAGATCACCGGTCTCGGCAAGGATATTCAGGGGGTGTCCGTGTTGAACAACCTGAACCTCACCCTGCGCAAAGGGGACAAGATCGCCTTTGTCGGGGGCGATGGACTGGCCAAAACTACCCTCTTCCAGATACTCGCCGGGGAGATAACCCCGGACAGGGGGAGTTTCCGCTGGGGAACAACGATTACCCCAGCCTATTTCCCGAAGGAAAACAGCGCCTATTTCCGGGGTAACCTGACTCTGGTGGACTGGCTCTGTCAGTTTCCCCCTTGCGATGGAGAGAGCTTCGCCCGGGGTTTCCTCGGGAGGATGCTCTTTTCCGGCGAAGAGGCGCTAAAGAAAACCAGTGTGCTTTCAGGCGGAGAGCAGGTGCGCTGCATGCTTTCCCGGATGATGCTTGCCGGCGCCAATGCCCTGATTCTCGACGAGCCCACAAATCACCTCGATCTGGAATCGCTCACGGCCCTGAACAACAGCCTCGTTGCTTTTCCGGAGGTAATTCTAATGGCGTCCCGCGATTATGAACTGGTCTCCACCGTGGCAAACCGCATCGTCGAAATCACCCCCGACGGGTTAATTGACCGGGCGATGGGCTTCGAGGAATATCTGCAGGCCAGTTAAACTAATCTAAAAATACCCTTGACAACCATTTTCGAACGGGATATCAGCACACCGAAATAAATGAACGTTCACTCATAAGTGGGGAGATGAACCTGAAAACTTCCGATAAACGCAGGGAAATTATTAACGCGGCGCTGGAGTTGATGGCAGAACAGGGCTTTCATGGCGCGCCGATGGCGATGATCGCCCAAAGGGCGGGGGTTGCCGCGGGCACAATCTACTGCCATTTCGTAAGCAGGGAAGCTCTGATCACTGAAGTTTACTCGGAAGTTGAAAAAAAAGTAGTCGCCGCCATTGCTGAAAATGACGATCAATCCCGACCCCTCAGGGAGCAATTCATCTTTGCAGGCGCCCGACTGCTAAGGTACTTTATCGCTAATCCTGTTGATTTTCGCTATATTGAGCAATATCACAACTCCCCTTACGGGGCTTCCCACCGCAAGGACAGGCTCCTGGGACAAGCCGATAACCGTAATCCGTTCCAGGAAATTTTCCAGGAGGGCGTTGCGAGCAAGATTTTGAAGGATTTGCCGGTCAACTCGCTTTTTGCCCTGGCCTTTGGACCGATGATTTTCCTGGCCCGGGACCATATTACCGGGCTGGCGCTGCTGGATGAGGAGCTGATTGCCAAATGCATAGAAGCCTGTTGGGACAGCATCAAGAGATAAGCCGTAACAATTAAATTGCCGAGGTGCCGCATGGAGATAGCTAAAAAAACAAAAATATTTATACTCGCTGCCTGCGTGATAATGATTTTTGCCGGTTGCGGGCAAAAGCCCGAGGCAAAGGCGCCAGGCGGAGGAGTTTTGCCGGAGGTTGACGTTGTTGCCGTAAAAGAAGAACGAGTCGAAATTACAAGGGAACTGCCGGGGCGGGTGTCGGCATCTCTTGTGGCCGAGGTGCGTCCTCAGGTAAACGGCATCATCCGCGAACGGCTGTTTGAGGAAGGAAATGAGGTGAAGGCGGGCGACGTCTTGTATAAAATCGATCCCACCCCGTACAAGGCAACCCTTGACAGCGCGCAGGCGTCCCTGATTCGGGCCGAGGCAAATCTGCCGTCTCTGCGGGGAAGAGAGCGCCGCTATCAGGAACTGCTTCAGGAAAATGCCGTAAGCGCTCAAGAATACGATGATATATCATCTGCGCTCAAACAGGTCGAGGCGGATGTCCAGTACGGAAAGACAGCGATCGAGACAGCCCGCATCAACCTTTCTTACACCGACATCAAGGCGCCTATTTCGGGAAGGATTGGCAAATCGAATATTACTGTCGGTGCGCTTGCGACTGCGGGGCAGCCAGCCCCGCTTGCGGTAATCCAGAAAATCGACCGGGTCTTTGTGGATGCAACCCAGTCCAGCTCCGACCTGCTGAGGATGAAACAGGAGCTCGCCGGCGGACAAATGAAAAAAAACAACATTCGGGGGGCAAAGGTAAAGCTGCTGCTTGAGGATGGTACACCTTATCCGCTGGAAGGAGAGTTTAAATTTTCCGATGTCACCGTCAATCCCGCTACCGGCTCCTTCCTCTTGAGGATAGCCTTTGCGAACCCGCAACAAATCCTTTTGCCCGGCATGTATGTGCGCGCGGTAGTCCGGGAGGGCGTGAAGAATAAAGCAATACTCGTTTTGCAGCAGGCAGTGACTCGCGACCCCAAAGGGAGGGCCTTCGCGATGATTGTTGATCCCTCAGGCACGGTTCAACAAAGATTCCTGAAGATAGACAGGGCCGTTGGCAATCAATGGCTGGTCTTCGAGGGGCTTCAGGCGGGCGAGCGGGTGATTGTGGAAGGGCTGCAGAAAATACGGCCGGGTGTTCCGGTAAAGGTTTTCCCCTTTGATTCCAAAACGCCGGCAACTCCCCTGTCCCTGACCTCGTCCGGCAAGTAAAGGAGAATTTTCATGGTTCAATTTTTCATTGACCGCCCTGTTTTTGCCTGGGTAATCGCGATTATCATCATGATTGCCGGCGCCCTGTCTATCAAAAGCATGCCGGTCTCGCAGTATCCGGCCATCGCCCCGCCGGCCATTTCGATCGACGCCTTCTATCCCGGCGCCTCGGCAAAGACGGTGGAAAATACCGTGACGCAGATCGTCGAACAGAAGATGACCGGGCTCGACAATCTCCTCTATTTTTCGTCCGCCAGTGATTCTTCCGGACGTGGAAGCGTGACGCTGTTTTTTGCGCCAGGCACCGACGCGGACATCGCCTGGGCAAAGGTGCAAAACAAGCTGGAACTCGCCAAGCCTCTTTTGCCGCAGGTTGTCCAGCAGATGGGGATAAAGGTTTCCAAGGCCACGAAGAACTTCTTCATGATCGTCAGCATTTACTCTGAAGACGGCTCGATGAATAACTACGACCTGACCGATTACATGGCATCGAACGTCGAAAGCATTTTGAGCCGCGTACCAGGGGTCGGCGAGGTAATGACCTTCGGCAGCCAGTACGCGATGCGCATCTGGCTTAACCCGGAAAAGCTCCTCAATTACAACCTTACCCCGGCCGATGTCAAAAGGGCGCTGCAAACTTACAACGTCCAGGTCTCCGCCGGCCAACTGGGGGGGCTGCCGGCGGTCCAGGGTCAGAACCTCAACGTCACCGTCAACGTTCACGATCTGCTCCAGACCCCGGAACAGTTTGAGGATATACCGGTTGTGATCAAAGCCGACGGCTCAACAGTCCGGCTGCGGGATGTGGCACGGGCCGAACTGGGGACGGAATCCTATGAGGCGGAGACCCGCTACAACGGCAAACCGTCGGGCGGGCTGGTAATCAGACTTGCCTCCGGAGCCAACGCGCTTGACACCTCCAAGGCGGTCAAGGCGAAGATGGAAGAACTCTCCAAGTATTTTCCCGCCGGGCTGAAAGTAGTCTATCCCTATGAAACAACGCCTTTTGTCTCGGTCGCCATCAAAGAGGTGGTAAAGACGCTCTTTGAGGCGATCCTCCTTGTCTTTCTTGTCATGTTCCTTTTTTTGGGAAGTTTCCGCGCCACTCTGATCCCAACGATTGCCGTGCCGGTGGTTTTACTTGGAACATTTTTTATCTTGAAAATGTTTGGCTTTACAATAAACATGCTGACCATGTTTGCGATGGTTCTGGCAATCGGGCTTTTGGTCGATGACGCGATCGTCGTCATCGAAAACGTCGAGCGGATCATGCACGACGAAGGCCTTTCCCCGAAAGAGGCAACCCGCAAGTCGATGAAGCAGATCACCGGGGCGCTGATTGGCATCGGCCTTGTCCTTTCGGCTGTGTTCGGGCCGATGGCGTTTTTCGGCGGCTCAACGGGGATCATCTATCGTCAGTTTTCCGTGACAATCGTCGCAGCGATGCTGCTTTCGGTGCTGGTCGCCCTGATCTTGACGCCCGCCCTGTGCGCGACGATGCTGAAGCCGGTTGCCAAGGGGCACGAGGCGGCGGAAAGCGGGTTCTTTCTGACCAGACCGTTTCTGCTGTGGTTCGACAAAGTTTTTTACCGTTTTCGCGACCGCTATTTCGCAATGACGGCCGGGGTGCTGGCAAAACGCACCCGGTACCTCATCATTTATCTGCTGATCGTGGCAGGGACGGGATTGCTGCTGTTGAAACTGCCGACCTCTTTTCTGCCCGACGAGGATCAGGGGGTGCTCTTTACCCAGGTGATGCTCCCTGAAGGGGCCACGGCGGAACGCACCGCCCGGGTTTTGGAGGACGTCAAAAACCATTTCCTCGTTCAGCAGAAGGACGCCGTTGAATCGATCATGTACGTCTATGGCTTCAGTTTTTCCGGACGCGGGCAGAATAACGGGATGGCATTCGTCAAACTCAAGGACTGGGATTTGCGGAATCGTCCCGATTTGAAGGTAAAGGCGGTTGTCGGCAAGGCGATGGCCGAATTCTCCCGGAGGCGCGATGCGATAGTCTTCGCGTTTGCCCCGCCGCCGGTGCTGGAATTGGGCAATGCGACCGGCTTTGACTTTGAGTTGCAGGATCGCGGGGGGGTTGGTCACGACAGGCTTCTGGAGGCGCGCAACCAGCTTCTCGGAATGGCGGCGCAAAACCCCGTCCTGATGGCCGTGCGCCCTAACGGGCTCAACGACCTGCCGGAGTACAACATCAACATCGACTGGGAAAGAGCGGGCGCGCTCGGCGTTCCCGTAAATGAGATCCACGACGCCATTTCCAGCGCCTGGGGCGGAACCTACGTAAACGACTTTGTAAATCAGGGACGGATCAAGCGCGTGTATATGCAGGGAGACTCCTCGTCCCGCATGCAAATCGAGGACTTGAACAGGTGGCATGTACGCAACTTGAGCGGCGGCATGGTTCCCTTTTCCGCCTTCTCAACCGGGAAATGGGGATATGGCTCCCCCAGTCTGCAACGATACAATGCGTTTCCCGCAATCGAGATCTGGGGCGAGCCGAAGCCGGGAAAGAGCTCCGGAGAGGCAATGCAGGCGATGGAGGAGATTGCCTACAAGCTGCCGCCGGGAATCGGCTTTGAGTGGACCGGCCTCTCCTTTCAGGAACGTCAGGCAAGCACCCAGACCTCCGTGCTCTACGCCTTTTCCGTCCTGGTCATTTTCCTCACCCTCGCCGCCCTTTACGAGAGCTGGTCAATCCCGTTTGCGATTTTGCTGGTGCTGCCGCTGGGGGTCTTTGGAACGGTTCTGGCGACCTGGCTCCGCGGGATGGAAAGCGACGTCTATTTCCAGATTGGTCTTCTGACTACGTTGGGATTGACGGCAAAAAACGCCATCCTGATCGTCCAGTTCGCCCGCGAGCGGATGACCGCGGGGGCGGGCCTGGTGGAGGCGACTCTCGAGGCTGCCCGCCTGCGGCTGCGGCCGATCATCATGACTTCACTGGCGTTTATCCTTGGCGTCCTCCCTCTGGCCATCAGCCACGGGGCCGGAGCGGCAGCGCAGAACGCGATCGGGACTGGCGTGGTCGGAGGGATGCTCTCGGCCACATTTATCGCGATATTTTATATTCCCCTTCTTTTTGTCGTAATCTTCAAACTTTTCCGCGGCAAGCAGCCGCTGCCAAAGCAAAATGGGGGAACCGCAAACGATGTGTAGGGATATCTGTTACGTGTAATGCACCAGATAAGGTAACTATTCAGCATGATAATAAAATCTGTCATTCCCGAGGGTGTAATCGGGAATATGGTACCGGTTTTAAAACCGTATCCCCGATAGAGACACTCGGGGATGACAATCTTTTTTAAGTGCTGAATATTTATCAGATAAGCAAGATTAGTGCATTACGCATGACCCCTGCCGCACCCTGCTCCTGACGGCGCACCGTCATAAAGGTTGATTAAAATTGGGGGGACGCGCTTCGTCGCGTCCGGGCAGGCCAAACATGCATTTTATAAACATTAATATGTTGTCGGAACTGCTTCTGATATGGCTCATTCCGATGGAGGAGATTTAAAATGCTCAGAAAAACAACCTTTATTTTCATCCTTTGCCTCGGGTGCGTTGGGCTCTTTGGCTGCTCCAGCATGGCGCCGAAGTACAGCCGCCCGGCAGCGCCTATCCCGGATTCCTGGCCGAGCGGGGCGGCCTACAACACCGACTCCCTTCCGGGAGCAGCAACAGCCGCTTCCCTGAAATGGCGGGATTTTTTTAACGACGAGAAGATGCAAAGCGTAATCGAACTGGCCCTGCAAAACAACCGCGATCTGCGGATTGCAGCATTGAACATCGAAAAGGCCCGGGCCATGTACGGCATTCAAAAAGCGGAGATTTTTCCCATTGTTGGGGTTTCCGCCGGCGGCTCACAGCAGCGGCTGCCCGCGGATGTTTCCGGCGCCGGCAAGGTGGTTACGGCCGAGCAGTACAGCGTCAGCTTTGGCGTCAGCTCCTGGGAACTCGATTTTTTCGGGCGGGTGGCAAGCCTCAAGGAGCAGGCGCTGGAAAATTATCTATCCACCGAGCAGGCGCAACGAAGCGCCCAAATATCGCTCGTTTCCGCAGTGGCGAACGCCTATCTGCTGCTCGCCGGCGATCTGGAGAAGCTGCAGTTCTCCGAAAAGACCCTGCAAACGCAATCAGCAAGCTTTAATTTAATCAAACGTCGTTACGAAACGGGCATCTTCTCGGAGCTTGATTTGCGGCAGGCGCAAACAAGGGTGGAAGCGGCGCGGGTGGATGTGGTTTCCAATACCCGCGCAGTTGCGCTTGACCAGAATCTGTTGAACCTGCTTGTCGGTCAGAACACCCCGTCGGACTCCCTCCCCTCTTCCCTTGCCGCCGCCGGTAAATTGCTGACCATTGCCGCGGGTCTGCCTTCAGACGTTCTTTTACAACGTCCCGATATCTTGCAGGCGGAAAACAGGCTCCAGGCGGCCAACGCCAATATCGGGGCGGCGCGGGCGGACTTTTTCCCCAGGATAACGCTTACAACCGGCGTGGGAACAATCAGCAGCGAACTCTCTGGTCTTTTCAAGTCGGGGTCGGGAACGTGGGCCTTCGCCCCGCGGATTGATCTGCCGATCTTCGATTTCGGCAGGAGAAAAAATAATCTGGACGCGGCGCTTGCCGAAACAAAGATCGCCACCGCCCAATACGAAAAGGCCATCCAAACGGCCTTCCGGGAGGTCTCCGACTCACTCGCCGTCCTGGGAACCGCCGATAATCAGGTTAAGGCTCAGGAATCATTGATCAAAGCCTCTCAGCAGACTTACCGCCTCGCCGAGTTGCGCTATCAAAAAGGGGTGGACAACTACCTGCCGACGCTCGACGCGCAGCGTTCCCTGTACGCTGCTGAAAGCGGCCTGATCAGTTTGCGACTGGCCCGCGTCAACGCGCTGGTTTCACTCTACAAGGCGCTGGGCGGCGGGATGGAGTAAGGAAAATCTATTCGTAGATCTTTTCGTCCTCGGCGAAGGCCTCGGCAGCATCCGCCTCGTAATCGCGCCTCTGCGAGTTTTTCCTGTTTATTTCCGTTTCTTTGTACCATTCGTGGGCGACAATCATCGACATGACCTCGCTTGTGCCGGTCCAGATCGTTGCCAGCCGGATATCGCGGAAAATCCGCTCCACCGGAAAGACATTCGTATAGCCAATCCCCCCGAGAACCTGCAGCGAGTTATGAGCCGCCTTCTGACACGATTCGGTAATGAATCGCTTGGATTCGGAGATCAGGCGCCTCGCCTTGTCGGTCGGTACGCCGGCGTCTATCGCCCGGCAGGTGGCATAGCCCAGCGAACGCGCAGCATCGAGCAGCATCGCCGCCTCCGCGATCTGGAAACTGACCCCCTGAAACGAGTTCAAGGTTTGGCCGAACGCCTTGCGCCTCGTCGTGTAGTGGGTCGCAATATCGAGGGCCACCCGGGCGGAGCCGATCGTCATGATCGCCGTTCCGAGACGCTCCGGGATCATCATCGTATTGAAGATGTCGTAGCCGCCGTTCACGCGTCCCACGACATTTTCCTTCGGCACCCGGACGTCCGTAAATACTACCCGGGCAGTTCCCCCGCCGCGACTTCCCATCAGGCTGTAAAGATATTTCGTTTCGACGCCGGGACCGCGCTCCACGATAAAGGCGGTGATGGAGGCCTGCGGTTTTGTCGCCGGATCAAAATTTGTCTTGGCGTACAGCAGAAAATAGTCGGCCCCTTCTCCGCCGACAATGAAGCGCTTCTGACCGTTCAGCAGGAAATAATCACCCTGATCCTCAGCCTTTGAAACAGCCCCGAAAAAATCTGATCCGCCCCTTGGTTCAGTCAAACCCTCCGCCGCAAAAATTTCCCCTTTCAGCAGGGGTCTGACGTATTTCTCCTTCTGTTCATCGGTTCCGTGCTGGATAAGCGCGTCGCAGACAAGCTCCGCTCCGACTCCAAAAACGCACGCAAGTTCATAGCTTAAGGTTCCGATCTCCTCGAGAACCATCCCGGTCGTCACCCAGTCCATCCCGCGCCCGCCCCACTGCTTGGGATAGCGGCAGCCCAGCAGGTTGCGGCGTCCCGCCTCCTGGAGAAATTCCTTCGGAAATTTTATTTCATCCTTGTCCATGGCAAGGATAAGCTCACGGGGAACCCATTGGACGAAGTCCCGCACCTCCTCCCGGAATTTGAGCTGCTCGTTGGTCAGCAAAAAATCAAACATCCAACCCTCCGAAAACAAAAACCCTTGAAAACTTAAACTGTTTGTATGAAAATCCCCCCATCCCCCCTTTGCCAAAGGGGGGCAAGGGGGGATTTTCATCCTTCGTTGTGCACAACCCGGGCATGGGGGTTTGTAACTACTCAATGGGAACAGTGAAATTCAAACTCTCACAGCTCTGCTATTTTTTCCAGGTGGCCAGTTCGTTGGCAGTCCAGTCCTGCAGCAGAATGGCTTTTGCGCCCGGGCCGCACTTCTGAATCTGGATCGAATCGGTGCCCTGATGGCGGTTTTTGTTCCAGGTTATCTTGCCGCCCATTCCTTTCCAGTCCTTGAAAGTATTCAGCTTTTCAATGACCTTCTCCGTGCTCAGATTCGGTCCGGCAAGCCTGAGCGCCTCGACGAGCGACTCGGCGAACTGAATACCCGCCATGAAGAAAACGCCCCATCGCTCCTGGGGGGCCAGTCTCTGCGCCGCCTTCTGATACTTGACGACCAGGGGATCGGTGGAGTCGGGTGGCGGAACAAAGGCGCCGGTTATCACCCCTTCCCAGAGGCCGCCGGTTATCTTGTTCATGAGCGGATAGTCGGAAAGCCCGTTACTGGAGACCCACTGGGTTTTGAAGCCGACATTCGCGCTCGTCTTCATCGCAATCACCCCGAGGGTCGGGCTGACCCACATCATGACTGCCTCAACGCCGGAATTCTTGAATCTCAGTATCTGGGACGCGAGATCCTTGTCAGTCGGTTCAACCGGGATCGCCTCCGTCAATTTCATTTTGTAGGAATCAAGCCGCTGCACGCAGCCGGCCAGGCCGCTCTTGCCGTAAGAGTCGTTCTGATAGAGGATGCCGATCTTTTTGAATCCCATTTTTTCCACGAGATATTTTGTCAGAATGCTCGCCTCGTCCTGAAAAAGCGGATATGAATAATAGCGATAGGGATTCATGACCGGATCGATATCCCCTTTCGCATCGGTATTGACCCCGGCGGAACCGGGGGTAACCCAAAGGATCTTGTTTTCCGCCAGAAAGCCCTTGACGGCGTTTCCTCCCGCGCTGGAAACCCCGCCGGTAAAGGCAAAAATCCCCTCGCGCTCCACCAGTTCCTTGACAATCGCCGCGGTCTGGGCGGGGTTGTATTGGTCATCCCTCATAAAATATTTGATTTTTCTGCCGTTGATGCCGCCTTCCTCGTTGACGATCTGAAAAAGCAGACCGGAGCCCCGGGCAACCGCTCCCCACGGCGCCGCCGGGCCTGTTTGCGGGCCGAACTGGGCGATCCTGATCTCCTTGTCGTCAAAACCGGGTTGGGCGGCCAAGATATTTGTCGCGGCAAATAAAAAAATGACTGAAATGGTCAACAACATGGTGAATGTAATTTTACTTTGTTTCATAGAACCCTCCTTATTAAAAGAATTTGTAACTACTCATTCATCCCTCTTTGCGACGGCACGCCGCCATGAGGGTTTCATAGCCCTGTTTCCACGTCCTGAAGGGCCAGTTCCTGATAAGCGTGAAAAAAGTCGGCGCAGAAATGGTCCCAGCGCCGCCACAGCGCAATTGTTTCAGCGTTTATCTCGGCTGAATCGGGATAACCGAGCAGTTCAACGGCATCCCCCGCCAGTTTTTCGACGACATCTTCGCTCCCTCCCCCGAGAATGTTTCGAACGAATTCCGCCGGATCGTACCACTCCCTGACCCTCTTGAGGTCCCGATATATCTGCGTCAAAAGAACGTTGCGCGGGCCTTCCCAGAGCTCATTCACAGCGGAATCGCGGTAAAGGCGGGGCAGCGCCGAAAAATCCTCGATGACGCCGTGACCGCCGAAAACGGACATTGCCTCGTGGAGCGCCTCGGTACAATCCCAGGCGGCGGTAATTTTCTGCAGCATGATCAGCTCCCGGACGGCAAAACGTTTCTTTTTAATGACTTCCGGTTCGTCGGTTGCAATCCCTGGTTTTAACCCGTCTTCCAGCGATAAAAAATCACTATAGAGTTTGAAGGCGGCGGCAGTTGTCCGCCGGGCCGCATTCTCCAGCCTGCCAATATTTTCCGCCTGGAGGGCAAAGTTCCCGATTGCCGTCCCGAAAGCTTCGCGCAATTCCGCGTATTTCTTCGCCTCCCGTACGGCTCTCGTCATATAGGCAGCGGCGGCTAAACCTACTGTAAGTCTTGAATAAGTAAGAACAATTCCAACGACATTGGCTACTCCCCTGTCGAGCGGTCCCACCGGATAGGCGACAGCCCCGTTGAAGGTAAGCTCGCCGGTCGTAAGCTCGCTGGTGCCAAGCTTCCATTTTATCTGGTCGATGGTAAAGCCGTTTCTGATCTCCCTTGCCTTGTTTCCAGGCAGCCAGGACGGGACAACAAACAGCGCGACCTTTTCCGAACCGGCCGGTTTTGCGGTAATCACCGCGTAGTCGGCATGCGTCGCCGAGCAGAAGAATTTGGTCCCGTACAGTTTCCAGACGCCGTTTTCTTCTACAGCCTCAAGCAGATTGGCCGGAACGTCGGAGCCCCCCTGAATTTCGGAAAGATACTGGGCGCCAATGCCATAATCGCCGTTTATCCCCTCCTTGCAGTGCTGGAGTATTTTTCTTGTTTCTTCGGAATCCGCATATTTTTCCAGAAGCATCACCAGCCCTTCCGTGCAGACAAGGGGGCAGGCGATGCAGGCTTCTCCATTCTGGTAGAGCAGAAACATCTTGACAAGCTTCACCCAAGGCAATGTTTTATCGGAAAAAACAGCCTCCGCGAAAACCTCCTTTTCGAGAATCTCCGTTTCTGCCGGGCGGACAATCCGGTCGATCCGGTTGTGGTGGCCATCGTAGTGCATCATGAAGGGGCGCTTCTCCGGCAAGGCAATCCGCTCCGCCAAATCGCGCCAGCGCAAGGAGACCTGCGGCGAAAAGGCCCGCGCCTCGGCATCGCTTTTTTCAAACTCTCCACCGGCAAAGGTTTTTATTGTCTGCCTAACGAAAGGGTCGTCGCGATAATAATCGACGCTTTTTCGCCATTCCAGGAATTCATTGAAATTATATGGATTGTTTCTGTCAGGAAAGGACATGATCTGCCTCCGCACGCAAATATTATAATTTGTGACCGATGGTAACATTATAAACCAACGGTAATTCGTGTCAAGCCTTTTATTGTCCGATTACGACTCAAAGAGCCTGGCTGTTCCGCGCGAATGAACAGCAGGGCCAATGCACGGGTGAAGCTTAATGTTCATAAAATGCGTTCATAAGAGAACCGTTACGGACGCGACGGAGCGCGTCCCTCCATATTCTTTGAGAACTTTGAATTTCTCCCGAAATGTTGTTAATTGTCATTCCCGTGAAAACGGGAATCTGGTCTTTTCGGGAACTTACAGATTCCCGCCTGCGCGGGAATGACAAAAGGGTATAGATTTTCAAAGCTCTTTCTTTGTGACGACCCGTCGTCAAGAAGGTTTCGTCAGAAATTGCTCGTTTCTCAGTCCTGCATGTGCTCGTAGATATCCTCGAATTCCTTGTCGAACTTGAGGAAGATCGCCAGAACAGCGGGATCGAAATGGGACGGCGCCGTTCGCCCATCCCCTTTGTCGAGGATCTCAAATACCCTGGCATGCGTAAATGCGGGTTTGTACGCACGGCGGTTGCGCAAGGCGTCGTACTGGTCGGCCAAGGCAACGATTCTTCCCTCAATTGGGATTTCCACGCCGCGGAGTCCTCCGGGGTAACCACTGCCGTCCCACCTTTCGTGATGAGTAAGGGCAATTCTTCTGGCCACTTCGAGACGTGGTTGTTCTCCGATTATTTTTGCGCCGTAACTCGGGTGCAGCTCAATAATTTTCATCTCATCATCCGTAAGTTTAGCCGGTTTCTTTAGAATCGAGGCAGGAATGTACAGCTTTCCCACATCGTGCAGCGGCGCCTGCTGACGAATCATCTGCGTCAGTCTTTCCGGAAGACCGAGACTCACTGCGATAAAACCGGCGTACTCGCCCACCCTCAGAATGTGCTGCCCGGTATCTTCATCGTTCACTTCCGATGCCCGCGCGAGCGCCTGGATGGTGTAGGCAAACGCTTCTTCTGTTTCCTGAACCTGCCGGGCAAGGTAACGCAGCGAATCGCATATAGTAACCATGCTGTTGAGGATGGCCGCGTCATACTTCCCAACCTCCCGGTCATGATTGAGGTTGACGATGCACAGCCCCCTGCTCAAGGAATAAACGATGTTTTTTATCTTGATGTTCTGTGATTGCAACTCCTTGATAAATAAACTGAATTCTGGAAGCGCGATATCCTTCTGGTTAAGGAAGCCGATCTGGGACTCCTCCTTCCAGACAGATTCAAGACTCTGGCGGATATTGCCGCCGAGCTCGCTGCGTTTGAGACTATGAGAAACAGATTCGTAGTGGTACCAGGACCAGGAACCCCGTTCGTTCTCGTACCCGACGACAACGCTTTCCGGTTTATGGGCGATACTCGATTCTTTGCGGATGATCCGCTCGACGATCCCGTCAATCTTGGACATAAAGTCAAAATCGGCGGAGGTGAAGCTGTTGAAGGTCTGCTCGCCGTAAACGATCAGACTCTGTATATCCGCAAAGGCATGACTGAGCAGATCGTTGGCGTCTTTCAGCTTCAGCAGCATGCGGACGCGGGCAAGCACTTCGCTATGATCGATCGGTTTGTTGATAAAGTCGTCAGCCCCTGCCTCGATCCCCTCGATCCGATCCTTTTTTTCGGAAAGCGCCGTTAACATGATGACGGGGATTGCCTTCAGCAACTCATCATTTTTGATTATGCGACACGCCTCAAAACCGTTCATTCCCGGCATCATGACATCCATAAGGACAAGATCTATCCTGTATCCGCGCATAATCTCCAGCGCCTGATCGCCGGTATGGGCCATTTGGCATTCATAGCCCTTGAAGGAGAGAAACATATTCAGGGCTTTGCACGTCTCTATTTCGTCATCAACAATAAGAATATTGGCCATGGAAGATTTTTTCCTTTATGTTTTACGATGGCGCGCCATCATGAATGTTTCACCGGCAAGCGGATGATAAATGACGCCCCGCCCTCTTTATTATTCTCCACAACTATGCTTCCCTTATGTTCCTGGATAACGCTGTACGCTATGGATAGTCCCAATCCAGTGCCGGCGCCTGGCGCCTTGGTCGTAAAGAACGGATCGAATATCTTGCTGGAATTCTCTTTCTCAATGCCCTTTCCCGTGTCGGCAAAGACAATGCGGACAAACTCTCCTTCCTTCGTCGTTTCCCTGCTCGTTGCCGCCCGCAGCGTCTTTTCCTCCTTTTCAGCCATGGCGTCGATGGCATTAGTGATCAAATTCATGAACACCTGCCACATCTTGTTCTGCTCAAGCGAAATGGCAGGCAAATCCGCCCCCAGCTCTTTTTCAAGATTGATCCGGGCCAGACGGAGTTTGGGGTTAATCAGGGTGAAAACGCTTTCTATCAGCTTATTGACGTCAACAGGAATAAACTCGCCTTGGGATGGCTTGGCGAACATATTGAGATCACGAACTATCTTTTCTATTCTCTCCACCTGGCGGCTGATGACGGCGAGCATCTCTTTTGTTTTCTCGGGGGGCCACTCGTTGATCTCCAGCAACTGAATATTCAGCGAGATGATGTTGAGCGGATTAAGGATTTCGTGAGAGATCCCGACGGCCAGCATGCCGAGCGAAGACAGTTTTTCCTCCTTGATCAGCAGCGCCCGTGCATCCTCAAGCTGCCGTTCAAGCTGCGTCATTTCGGTTACATCAATAATATTGCCCATAATCGCCGGACTTCCCCCGTAGGAAATGGTGGCAAGCGACTCGACAACCCAGCGGATTTGTCCATCGGCACAGACGACCCGATATCTGTAAGGGGTTGCGGATTTTCCCTTTAACATCGCAATTGCATTTTGCCGGACCTTCGCACGATCCTCCGGGTGGATGAATTCAAGCATGGTTTTGCCGAGAAAATCCTCCTCTTTATAACCATAATCCTTTATTAGATAGGGGTTTACAAAAACCAGTTTGCCCTGCTGCAGAATCGCAATTCCTGAACTTGTCTTCAGGGTCATGGTCAGGCAGAGCGCTTCCTTTTCCTGCGCAGTCTGCCTGCTTTTTTCCTCGGCTTCTCTTTGCTGTCGCCGGATAGCGGCCTTTTCCAGCGCCTGTTCAAAGGCGGAAACCAGCCGCAGGAGGTTGCTTTTCAGAATATAGTCGTCAATCCCCGCCTTCATCGCCGCAATAGCCGTCTCCACATCGCTCTCGTCGGAAACAACGAGATACGGGATATCTGAGCCGGTTTGCCTCAGAATAACGAGAGCAGAAGGAGAATCGGCAATGACAAACTCCCAGGAGCGACTGGCAAGGGCCTGACGCGTCTGGTCGGCATCCTCGGCGCGCTGATGAACGATGGCATAGCCCGCTTCTTGAAACCGGCGGGAAACAAGTTCCGTATCGTCTTCGGAAAGGCTGATCATAAGAATGGAGAGGCGTTTTTCCATACTATTTTAACTCCTTCGGTAACTACCGAGCCAGAACCTCAGCCACTTTCGCCGTCAGATCACTTATGGAAAACGGCTTCGGCAGGAAATTGACACCTTCCTCAAGTACGCCAAGGTGGGCAATTACATCGGCCGTATAACCCGATGTAAAGAGGCATTTCATGTCCTGATAGGTAGAAAGCATCTTCTCCGCCAGTCCCTTGCCGTTAATTTCCGGCATAACCACGTCGGTAATGAGCAAGTCAATTTCTCCGGTGTGCTCGCTTGCCAGTTGGAGCGCTTCACCGGGCGTTGCAGCGATAAGAACCCGATATCCCTTACCTTCGAGGATTGTCTTGATCAGGTCCAGGAGCTCCGGCTCGTCCTCCACTGCCAGCACCGTCTGAGAGCCGCGCACAGAAGGTTGCTGTGGAGCTTCTACGCAGGTCTCTGCGGTCTCTTCCATGCTTCGCGGCAGATAGATTGTGAAGGTTGTTCTAAGATTCAGTTCGCTGACTACATCAATGAATCCATTGTTCTGTTTGACGATGCCGAAGATCGTCGCGAGGCCCAAACCCACTCCTTTTCCCGGCGCCTTGGTGGTAAAAAAGGGTTCAAAGAGCTTTCCGAGAACTTCATTGCTCATCCCGCAGCCATTGTCGCTCACACTCAGGATAACATAATCCCCGGGGGCAAGCCCGGCGTGAGCGGCGCAGTATGCACTCCCCAAGCTGATGTTTCTTGTTTCGATGGCAATCCGGCCGACGCCGGCGATGGCGTCGCGGGCGTTGACGCACAAATTTACCATTATCTGATCTATCTGGGAGGGATCAAATCTGATCAGCCACAAATCAGCGCCGGGATGCCAGGCAAAAGCGATGTCCTCGCCGATGAGCCGCCGCAGCATCTCCAGCATGCCGTTAACAGTCTCATTCAGGTCGAGCACCTGCGGGGAAATGATCTGCTTGCGGGCAAAGGCCAAAAGCTGGCGGGTAAGATTGGCGGAGCGATTGGCCGCCTTGAGGATTTCCTCCAGGCGGGCATGCAGGGACAAAGCCGGATCAACCTGCGTCAAGGCCAGCTCCGCCTGCCCGATGATTACCCCCAGCATGTTGTTGAAGTCGTGAGCGATACCCCCCGCCAGCCGGCCGACGGAATCCATTTTCTGGGATTGACGCAATTGCTGCTGCAATCTCGCATCCTCCGCCTCGGCCCGCTTGCGCTCGCTGAGATCGCGGATAATCATGCTGGTTTTCTGCTCGCCGTTCGCATCGACAAAGAGCGCCGAGGTTATCTCGACGGGAAATTTTTCGCCATTGGCGCGCAGCATCGTAATCTCAGCTCTTCCTCCACCCCTGCCTGCCCGTTCTGCCAGGGCGGCGGTCAGACGCGGGTCCGTCACATCCAACAGCCCGCCCCGCCCGAGGCTGCGGATCTCCTCCAGGGAGCGGCCGAAAAGTTCGCAGGCAGCAGGATTGGCGTCAAGGATGGCGCCGTCCGGCCTGGTAAGCAGGATCGCTTCCTGCGAGTAGTTGAAAAGAGAGCGATATCTTTCCTCGCTTTCCCTAAGCATCGCCTCCGCCTGCCGGCGCCTTTTCCTTGATTCCGCCTCCTTCAATTCCCGATCAACGGCGGAAACAAGCCGGGACATGTTGCCCTTCATCACATAGTCGCACGCGCCCGAACGCAGGCAATCCGCCGCCGTCTCCTCGCCGATGGCGCCCGACGAAATGATCAGCGGAATGTCAATGGCGGCCTCCTTCACTAAGGAAATGGCCGTTAGACCGTCAAAGTTCGGCAACCGGTAATTACAGACGATAACATCCCAGGCGTTCCCGCGAAGGGCGATTCGCAGGGCCTCGGCCGTTTCTATCCGCTCATATTCAGGCTCGTAGCCGCCGCTTTTCAGGTGCCTGATCGCCAAAAGAACGTCGTCTTCAGAGTCCTCAACCATTAATACCCGCAGGGGTTTCCCCATCTTCCCTCTCCTTACTTTGCAACGGGCGCCGGTAATGTAAAATAAAACGTCGCCCCTTTTCCGACCTCTTTTCTACCTGTAAATTTGAAGGCGTTGTCCATCAGGTTCTCGATGGCGATCTTCAGCAAGTAAGGATCGCCCTGAACCATGCTCCCCGGCTTGATGGCTACGGCGCCCGGCCGGTCGGGATTGTTCTGCTGCTGCGCCGCGGCAATCTCCAGGCCACATCGGCGAAATAGGCCACAACATCAATGTCCTTTTCAGTATAATCCTCGGTTTTATTGCCAATGCCGAGAACGGCGACAATCAGGTCGTCGCGAAAGAAGGGAACAATTAGTTCGCGAACCAGCGCCGCATGGCCTGCGGGCAATCCCCCGCGGTGCGAAAGAGCGGCGTGATCGTTGTGTATGACAGGCTTTCTCTGATGGATGCAGTCCACCAAGACGCCGGCCTGAGCGACGTCACAATGCATCCCTGTTCCCTGGGCCTGGCAGTACTCCTGTAGTGTGCGGGTGTACCAAGCTTGCAGGGAAAGGGTTTTCTGATCCGGCTCTACAAAATAGTAAAACCCACTTTCTGTTAAAAGTGGCCGGACAAATAAAACATCGCGTCAGCACTTTGATTTATATTGTTTTTTTGTATTATTTGCAATCGAAAACAAGCATTGCATATCAATGAGGGCCAGCAGGACTATTTTAAAAGTTTGCCGCAGCATTCGTCCCGGATCGCTACGGGCAGGGTCGTCAGTGAAAGGGAGTCGGCAATCGTGGTGCGGGGCTTGCCTATTGCCTCCGCTTCACTTGCACGAACGTACAGAACGCCCATAAGACAAGGCTGAACATTATGTATCGTTGTAGGGATATAATCCCGATTAAACCGATTCCCAAAATGTATGTGGGTATGGATGGCACCGGAGTGCCTGTGGTAAAAGAAGAGACTGCCGGAAGATGTTATTGCCGCCATCAGTCGTTGTTCATCCCTGACGGGATACGATAAAGCCGCAGGTGAAAGGGAAGCTGGTTATTTTGAGAAAAACAAGGAGCGGATGCGGTATGCGGATTTTCGGAGACGTGGGTTCTTTGTAGGCTCTGGAGTCATGGAAGCAGGCTGTAGAACCTTGGCAGCACAGCGTTTGAAACAATCGGGAATGCACTGGACCGTAAAGAGTGCAGACAGTATCGTAGCCCTGCGCTGCAGCATTCTTAGCAACCGTTGGGAAGATTTTGGGGAGCATCGAGCCGCCCCTTGAAATTGTTACCCATAAATTTGTCGCACACCAACAACATGTTCCTGGAGTTATTTATTCACACCGCCGGGGAAATATGGTATCAACTGGGTGGGGAGAAGATATGAAAGAAAACAGCGCCTTTGCGGGCTTGAAAAACGGGGAGAAACGGGCGCGGCAGGAAGTAATCATCACCGCTGCCGAGCGGGCCTTTGCCGTCAAGCCCTTCAATAAGGTCAGCATTCGCGACATCGCCCGGGAGGCCGGAATCTCCCATGCCGCCATTTACCGCTATTTCCCGGACCAGCAATCCCTGTTCATCGAGGCCTTCCTGCGCGGCGCCGGCGAGATCATCGCGTTTCTTACGGAGATTGTCTCCCGAAGCGAAACGGGCGATATCGACAAGGTTGCCGAAACCTATCTCGATTACCTGCTGGCGCACGATCAGTATTTCCGTATGATGACCCACTTCATGCTCGACGGGTCGCTGACGGCAGAGATGATCGAAAGGCTGAACGTAGCCGAACGCGGGATCTTCGATCAGTTTGACGTCATGTTTCGCAAAATGGAAATGCAGGAGCCGGTGAGAATATTATCCCACGCCTTTTTTGCCGCGCTGCACGGGGTGCTGATTACGTTTAACAACTACCCCGGACGGGATCAAAATGCGGTGCGAGAACACATCAAGAAGGTGGCAAAAGTCATTACGGGGAAATTTCTCAGGCAATAATCGGGGGGCCTGAGACTACATAACTTGGCTGAACATCTCTAAAACATTCAAAGGCAGCAGGCCCAGAAGAATGATGGCAAGGCTGAAGAGCCAGCAAAGCGCTTTTTCAGAAAAGGACAGTCTCAAAGGTGTTTCGTCTTTTATTTCACGCGAATAGCTGATGCGGACGAGATTCAGATAATAGAAGACGGAAATTACGGTATTTACCGCGGCAATGATGACGATGGGCAGGTGCCCGGCCCTGAATGCCGTAACAAAGAGAAAAAACTTGCCGGTAAAACCGCCGGTCGGCGGAATGCCCGCCAGCGAAAAAGCGGCCACCGCCAGCGTGAACGCCAAGAGCGGCGCCCGGCGGGCCAGCCCGCCCAGATCGGCAATCTTCAGGTTCTCCCCGTTTCTGGAAAGCAGCATCATCACATAGAACAAAGCCAGATTCATGATCAGATAAACGGTTATATAATAAGCTACTGCGGCGTTTCCCGCTTTATTGAACGACAAAAGGCCGAGCATCAGGTAGCCGGCATGGGCGATCCCGGAATAGGCAACCAGCCTTTTGAGGTCCTGCTGGACCAGCCCCACCAGATTGCCAAGGGTCATCGAAAAGGCGGCAAGCACCATCAGCAGCATGGTCAGTTGGGCCAAAGGCAGGCCCGCCAGCATCGTCAGTCTGATCAAGAGCGCGGCGCCGGCAACCTTCGGCACGGTGGCGATAAACGCCGTCGTTGCGTCGGACGCCCCCTCATAGATGTCCGGCGCCCAGAAATGGAGGGGAAACAGCGAAAGTTTGAAGAAAAAGGCGCTCATCGTCAGGATCACCGCGAGGATGGCGAGCGGCCTGTCGCCGAAAAACGGCATCTTGGCGACAATGTCGGCAAGATAGGTCGAATGAGCCATCCCGTAGAGATACCCCATGCCGTACAGCATGATGCCAGTGGAAATAGCGCCGAAAAACAGGTACTTGATGGCCGCTTCCAGATGAGCTGTCGTCTTGGTGCGGCGCAGCGGCACGATCGCATAAAGGCTGAAAGAGGATATCTCCAGACTGATCAGAATCGAGATAAGTTCAACGGAACTCACGAGGATGGAGAGGCCGAGGGTGGAAAGACCCAGAAACATGAAAAACTCCGGCATTTTTTCCACTTCATCTTCCTTGTTGAACATGAAGATTACCAGGGCCAGGCCAATGGTCAGAATTAACTTGAAAATCTGCGAAAAACCATCTACCCGGTAGGCGCCGACAAAAAGGAGGCCCTCTGCATTCAGGGAAAAGAGCGCAGCAGCCACTCCCCCGACGGCCAGCACCCTGGCCAGCACAAACAGCGATCGCTTCCCCTTTTCCAGCGACAGGAAAAGAAACAATACGGAAAAGGAAAGTATGTAAATTTCAGGCAGCAGCGTCATTGGATCAACCCCTTAATGGGAAACTTTATCGAGTTGCATGGCAAGATTTACCAGCGTGTATTCCATTACATTGACGAAAGGACGGGGAAAAATCCCCACCCAAAGCACAAACACGGCAAGCGGCAGCATATAGATTATTTCCCGCAAGTTCATATCCTTAATATCCCGTTTGTCTTCCCTCCCCCAGGCTATCTGCTTCAACAGCTTCAGCATATAGGCAGCGGCAATGACCGCCCCGACAATGGCAAAGAAGCCGGCGATTCGGTTTGTGGCAAAGGTTCCGATCAGCACATACAGCTCGCCGACAAAACTGTTGGTACCCGGAAACGCGAACGAGGAAACGGCGAAGAGGCCGAAAAAGAACATGTAAATCGGCATGATCTTTCCGAGCCCCGCGTTATCGTATATCTGCCGGCTGTGGGTGCGTTCATAGACAATGCCGACCAGCAGGAAAAGCCCGCCGGTCGTGATCCCGTGATTGAGCATCTGGAAGAGAGAGCCGATAAAGCCATAAATCGAAAACGTAAAGATCCCGAGGATGACGAAACCCATGTGGGCAACGCTGGAATAGGCGACCAGCTTCTTCATGTCGGTTTGACTCAGACAGACGAAGCCCCCATAGATGATGCCAATCAGCGACAAAACGATCATCAGCGGGGCAAAGTAAAAGCTTGCCTGCGGCACAATCGGCAGACAGAAACGCATGAAACCGTAAGTGCCCATCTTCAAGAGAATACTGGCGAGAAAAACGCTGCCGACGGTCGGGGCCTCGGTATGCGCGGCGGGCAGCCAGGTATGAAACGGAAACATCGGCACCTTGATCGCGAAGGCGATGCCGAAGGCCAGAAAGACCCAGAACTGAAACTGAAAGCTGTAATCCCTGAACATCGCCTCCGGGATGCTGAAACTGCCGTTCACTAAATAAATCGCAATGATGGCAACCAGCAGAAAAACGCTCCCGAAGAGCGTGTAGATGAAAAACTTCAACGACGCATAGTCCTTGTTCGGCCCGCCCCAGATCGCAATGAGCAGATACATCGGGATCAGCATCGCCTCCCAGAAGAAATAAAAGAGGATGAAATCAAGGGCGCAGAAAACCCCGATCAGGGCCGTCTCCATGATCAAAATTGCAATCATGAACTCCTTCACCCGCGTCTGAATCGCCTTCCACGAGGAGAGCACGGCAATCGGGGAGATAATTGTCGTAAGCAAAACCAGCATGATCGAAATGCCGTCTATCCCCAGCGTGTAATTGATCTTGTAGGCAGCGATCCAGGAGATATTTTCCCCAAACTGGAAAATGGGGGTCTTGATGTCGAAATTGGCAAAGAGAAATACCGAAACCGCCAGCGTCAAGAGCGTCGTAATGAAGGAGGCGACCTTGATCATTCTGTCGCTGCGCATAAAAAGGATGAAGAGCACTCCTACAAGCGGCAGGAAGATCGTGGTTGATAAAACCGGAAATCCAAACGGATTCATTGTCAGGTATGGCAACATAATTTCTCTTCCTTAAAACAACAGCTTATTAAAAAATAACGTCGGCTATTTTTCTATAAAACGGCCCAGAGAATCGCAAAAAAGAGTAAAAGGGAAAGACCAATGTACGTCTGCACCCTCCCGGTTTGCAATTTTTTAACCAGAGAACCAACCCCCATGACGGAGTAGGCTGTGCCGTCAACTACCCCGTCTATGGCCTTCTGATCAAATGTGTAAGACAGGGCGGCCGTGCCGAAAAGGGACCTCAGCCCCAGCGTTCGGTAAAGCTCACCCCAGAAGGAATCAATGGGAGCAATTACCTTCTCGTCGAATTTGATGAAAAGAAGCGTTGCCTTGCGGTAAAAATAATCAATATCGAGGTTAAGCTTGGCGTCAGGGGAAAGCTTCTTCACCAGCAGATAGAAAACAAGACCGGTAAAGGAGAGAATCTGCATCATCTCGGAAAGATGGGAGGCGTTGTACGGGTTGAAATCTGCGGAAAACGGCAGCAGCTTATAAAAGGTCTGCGGAAAAGTTCCGATAAGAAAGCACAAAAGGGAGGTGAGCCCCATCGCCCAGAGCATATTGGCCGGGGGCTCGTGGGCAGCCTGGTGGTTTCCCGATTCCTTCCCGAAAAAGGTGAAATAGGTGACCTTCAGCCCCACCGAGAGGAATGTTCCGATCCCGGCAAGATTAAGCAGCAGCACCAGCCAGATTCTGCCCTCGTGATGAGCCGCGGCGATGATCATCGATTTGCTGACAAAGCCGCTGAAAAAGGGGAACCCGGAAATCGAGATCGCACCGATGACGTAAAATATCATGGTAAGCGGCATGTACTTGTACATCCCGCCCAGTTGGGTCATTTTTGAGGTTCCCGTCATGTAGAGAACCGCGCCGGCGCCCATGAAGAGAAGCGCCTTATAAAGGATATGGGCAAAGGCGTGAGCGGCCGCGCCGTTTATCGCCAGCATCGTTCCGATGCCCACGCCGGCCACCATGTACCCGACCTGGCTTATGATGTGGTAAGCCAGGACGCGCCGGATGTCGTTTTCGATGATTGCGTAAATAACGCCGAACACCGTCATCGCCGTTCCCAGAATAGCGAGAATCTCAAAGCCGGAAAATCCCCGGGCAAGGACATAAACCGCGGTCTTGGTCGTAAATGCGCACAGAAACACGGCCCCTTCAACGCTTGCCTCCGGATAGGCGTCCGGCAGCCAGGCATGCAGCGGAATCACGGCGGCATTAAGGGCAAAGCCGGCAAGGATCAGATACTCCGGCCACGAGGCGCCGGCGGGGGGGATGGCGTTAAAGGCAAAGCTCCCGGTTTTTGTGTAGTAGAACATCATCCCCGCAAAAAGGAGCAACCCACCGAAGACGTGGAAGAGCAGATAACGATAACCGGCAGCGTCTGATTGCGGACGTTTTCCATACCAGATCAAAAATACGGAGGAAAAGGCCATCGCCTCCCAGAAGATGAAAAGGGTCAGGTAGTCGCCGGCAAAGACCGCCCCGAGCGAACCGCCCACATAATAGAATCCCGCGATATGATGACCATCTTCGTTTCGGTGCAGGGCGTAAAGCGCCCCGAGGAAGGACATCATCACGAAAACCCAGGCAAATACCATGCTGAGTTTGTCAACCCTGCCCAATAGACCGGCAACGCCGAGAAAATTATACGCCCCGTAGTTGCCGTAATTGGTCAGGGCAACGGATATTATTGCCGCAGTGGGGATTAACAGAATAAAGACCTTCTTGAGCTTGCCCCGGAGAAACGGCAGGAACAGGGCCCCAACAAAATAGAATATTGCCGGATGGATCCAGTTATTCATAAAAATCCTCTTTTTTGCCAAGAATCGTATGGGCCAGTCCCTTGCTGAAGCGGACCAGCAGATAACCACCGATTATTGTGAACAAGGTCCAGAAGGCCGGGATTTTGTCAACGAAGAAATGGGCGTGTTCCCTCGGCAGAAGCGCGTCGAAAATAACCAGTAAAAGGAGAAAGCCGAAAAACAATTTCTTCAGGAGTTCGGCCCTTGCCAGTAAATACTCTATTATTTTAAGCATATTCATAAAACGCCTCTTGCACCTTTGAGAATGACAATCTTTTTAAAATGCTGCCTGATGACCAGGCTCTGTCTAACAAGGCTAAAACAAATTGCCGATAAGTTTAACAAAAAAATCAGGATAAAACCCCAGCAGAACCGAGATCAGCGCTGTCAGCACGAGCGGCACGACCATCGTCAGCGGCGCTTCCTTGATGCCCGACGTGGTCCAGTTCTCCTTTTTCCCCTGGAAAAAGGCCTTGATCGTAATCGGCACAAAATACCCGGCGTTCAAAATGCTGCTCGCCAACAAAACGACAACGATGGGGATGTTGCTTATCTCCAAGGCGCCGTTCAAGAGATACCACTTCGTCACAAATCCGGACACCGGCGGCACGCCGATCATGCTGAGGGAGGCAATGGCGAAGGCGCCCATCGTAAACGGCATGGCATAGCCAATGCCCGCCATATCGCTGATCTTCCTCTTGTTATGGGCAACGAAGATCGCGCCGGCGCAGAAAAAGAGGGTAATCTTGCTGAACCCGTGATTGACAATATGGATAATCCCGCCCAGAACGCCGGTGTTGTCTAAAAGCGCCACCCCCAGGATAATGTACGACAACTGGCTCACCGTTGAATAGGCGAGCCTCGCCTTGAGGTCGTCTTTGGTAAGGGCGATGATGGAGGCCGCCAGGATCGTAAAGGAAACCACATACGCGGTGACAATGCCGATCCCCAAGTCGTTGAGGATCTTCGTCCCGAACGTTGACAGCATAACCCGGGAAATGCAGAACACCCCGGCCTTCACCACGGCAACCGCATGCAAAAGGGCGCTGACCGGCGTCGGAGCGACCATCGCGGAGGGGAGCCAGTTGTGCAGGGGCATGATCGCCGCCTTGGCAAAACCGGCGATAAAGAGAATATAGGTTACGGTAACCCAGATTCCGTCTGAACCGGCGGGAAATATCCCCGTGTGGATATTATCGGCAAAATCAAGCGTGCCGGTCATCACGTAGGTGAGAATAACAGCCGGCAGCAGAAAACCCTTCGATGTGCCGACGAGATAGACAAGATATTTCTTCGCCCCGGCATAGCCTTCTGCGTCCTGATGATGGGCCACGAGCGGATAGGTAAAGAGGCTGATAACCTCATAAAAGAGATAGAGGGTAAAAAGACCGCCTGCGTACGATACCCCCTGGGCGCCCAGGATTGCCGCAGCAAAACATGTGTAATAGCGGGTCTGTGCATGCTCCTTGAGGGTTCGCATGTAGCCGATGTTGTAGATGGAGGCGAAGATCCAGAGAAACGAGGAGATGATGCCGAAGATCAGCGACAGGGCGTCCACCCGGAAATTCAGGGAAATACCGGGAGCAATCGCCGAAAGGGTGTAGGTGATCACCCCGCCGTTCCAGACGATCGGAACCATTCCCATAACGGCCGCAAAGGTCAGAACGGCCCCGGCTATCGACCAGAATTCCCGGATATTCGGGGTCTTGCGGTAAACCATGATCAGAATGGCGGACGCAAAAACAATGCCGATCGGCAAAAGCGGTAATGCGCTATCGATAACCATAGGTCAGTACTTCAGCTCCTTCATATCTCCACCCTCGATATGCTGATAGCGCTTCGCAATGATGATGATTATGCTCAGCGCAATAGCCGATTCCGCGGCGGCTATCCCCATTATAATAAGCGTGAATGCCAATCCATAGGGGTTTTCCGGAACAATAAACCGATTGATCGCAACGATATTTAACCCCGCGCCGTTCATGATCAGTTCCATCGAAACCAGCATCCCAATCAGCGTTCGTCGGTAAACAAGGCCGGCAATCCCGCAAAACAGCATAAAAACGGCGACAAACAGATAGATGCTGGAGTTATTGTAAAGCAAATCGCTCATTTGTCACCCCGCGAATTAATGGAAAGCATAACCGCCCCGATAATGGCAACAACCAGCAAAAGCGAGATCAACTCAAACGGCAGGATAAGCTTATCGGTAAACGCACGGCCCACATCCTTAGTCGTCATCAGGAAATTCGGCGCCGTTCCGCCCGGCAGATTTGTCAAAACAAACCGGATGAACATGACAACCGAAACAACGGCGATGACAAGCGCAGAAAGCAATTTTCCGATAGCCTTGAAATCGTGAGATTTCCTGGAATATTGACCCAGCAGCATAATTGCAAAGGCAATCAGAATGGAGATTGCCCCGACATAAATCAGAATCTGCATCATCGCCAGAAAGGCGCTGTTAAGATAGATATAAAGCCCGGCCACGCCGAACATGGCGGTAATCAGACCCAGCATCGCATAGACGATGGAACTTGCAAAGACGGCCGTCAAGGCCCCTGCCATCGTCACCGCGACGGCAAAAAGGAATATGCTCTCCCCAATGCTCATGATGCCTTTTTCCTTTTATCGAATTCCTTCACCAGATCGAAATAGAAATCTGCTCTCTTGAATCCCGCGATATTGAAATCGCCTGAAAAACCGAGGGCCTTCGACGGGCAGCTCTCGACACAGATTCCGCACTGGCTGCAGGTTGTAAAATCAAGCATATACACAGTTGCCCTTTTGCGTTTCTCCCCTTCCCTTTTCTCCCCATCCACCTTTTTTATCGATCCCGAGGGACAGTTGCGGACGCAGATTCCACAGGCGATGCACATATTTTCCAGCGGGTTTTCAGGACTGGCAAGGAGCTTTATATGACCGCGAAACCGGGGCGTGATCTCAAGAACCTCACGCGGATATTGAGAGGTCACCACCGGCTGAAAGAAGGACTTGATCGTTACCCCCATCCCCGCGGCCAGCGAGGCCGCACCCTTTATAAAAGAAGCAGGCGTTACCGTCATAGCTTCAAAAGCCCTCCTGTTACGAGCAGATTTAAAAAGGCCAGGGGAATGAGCGCCTTCCAGGATATATTCAACAACTGATCAAACCTGACCCGGGGAAACGTCCATCTGAACCACATCATGACGAAGACAAGGAAGTATGATTTTAAGAGAAACCAGACAATCCCCGGCAGAAAGGGCCCCTGGTAGCCGCCCAGAAAAAAGGTGACGGTAATCGCGCTGACGATAAACATATTCGTGTATTCCGCGAGGAAAAAAAGCGCAAACATCATCCCCGAATATTCGGTGTGATACCCGGCAACCAGCTCGCTTTCCGCCTCCGGCAAATCGAACGGGGTGCGGTTGGTCTCCGCAACGCTCGAAATAAAATAGATGACAAAGGCAACCGGCTGCAGAACGACGAACCAGACGCCCTTTTGCGCCTCCACAACATCCTTGAGCGACAGGGAGTTGGCCATCATGACCACCGCCAAAAGCGACAGCAAAAGCGGAATCTCATAGGCGACGCTCTGGGCGATGCTTCTGATCGCCCCAATCAGCGAATATTTGTTGTTGGATCCCCACCCGGCCATCAGGATGGCAAGTACCGTAAAAGAGGAAAAGGCGAGAATAACGAGAATCCCCACATTTATATCCTTCACCTGCAGGAAAGAATCGAATGGAATTACCACAAAGGCGACCAAGACCGGGATGAAAATCATGATCGGCCCGAGGTAAAAGATGGGTTTGTCCACATTGCGCGGGGTAATGATCTCCTTGCCGAGGAGCTTCAACGCGTCGGCAAGCGGCTGAATAAGACCGTACGGGCCAACCTCTTTGGGCCCGATCCGGAGCTGCATGTGCCCCGCCACTTTTCTTTCTGCCCAGGTCAGGATCAGGGCATTAAAAACGACAAAGACAAACGCGGCGAGGAGGCCGACCGCAATCTTTACAATTTCCAGATCGAAAAATCGCAGATTAATGTCCATAATCTTCACTATCTGTTCCATTTGGCCATCACAATTTAAAAGCGGTTTCCGGTTTCCAGTTTCCGGTTTGATTAAATCTCAAATTCAAGTCCTCACCAACGACCAACTGTGAACCGCCAACTGTGAACCGTGAACCGTGAACGGCCAACCGTGAACCGTCAACCGTGAACCGTTTTCACCGGTCTATTTCCGGGATTACCAGGTCAAGGCTGCCCAGAATGGCAACGGCATCGGACAGCAGGTTGCCCTTCGCCAGCTCGGGGAATATCATAAGATTGGAAAAAGAGGGAACCCGCCATTTCATCCGGTAGGGCTTGTCGCTTTCATCGCTGACTATGTAGATTCCCAACTCGCCGCGGGGGGTTTCAACAACATGATAGAGATCCCCTTTGCGCGGCTTGAGCTTCTTCGGCGCCTTTTCAACGATGAATGGCCCGTCCGGGAGCCTCGCTATCGCCTGCTCGATGATGTTCAGGGATGTCTCCATTTCCTTGATCCGGATATGGTACATATCAAGGGCATCGCCATTCTTTCCGGTGGGAACCTCAAAATCCATTTCCGGATAAGCCGCATACGGCTCCTTTTTCCGTAAATCCACACCGATACCCGCTCCGCGTAAAACCGGACCGGAAACGGCGTATTTTCGCGCCCTTTCCTTTTCTATGACACCTATGCCCCTGGTGCGGTTGATAAAGATGAGATTGCCCCCGACGAGTTTCTCATACAGCGCAAAACGCCCCCGCATGCGGGCAATCACGGCCTTTGTCCCCGCGATGAAGGCATCATCCACATCGTTGTAAAGGCCGCCGAAGCGGAAATAGCAGTAAGTCAGCCGGGAGCCGGTGACAGCCTCCAAAACATCCTGAATATTCTCCCTGTCGTCGAAGGCGTAGAGGAACGGAGAAAGCCCTCCCAGATCGGCAAGATAGGCGCCTATCCACAGGAGATGGCTGCAAATTCTGTTTAATTCCGTGGCAATTACCCGCACGTAATGGGCGCGCGCCGGGACGTCAATCCCGGCCAGTCGCTCGACGGCCGTAACATATCCCAGGTTAAACGACATCGCCCCCAGATAATCCATACGCCCGGTGTTGGGAAGAAACTGGTAATAGGTGCGGTTTTCCGCCATCTTCTCCTGCATCCGGTGCAGATAACCGAGTACCGGATAGGCATCCTCGATATACTCGCCATCCATTTTCAGGACAACCCGCAAAACCCCATGCGTGCTTGGATGCTGGGGGCCCATATTAATAAATAACGAGTCATCCCGCTGCGCCGGAGAATATGAATTCAGCTCTTGCTTGTCTTTCTCGGAGACCGGTATTTTCTCTTTGCGCAACGGATAAAAATCGATTCCGTCATGCAGAAACAGGTAGGTCAGATCAGGGTGACCATCGAAACGAACGCCGTAAAACTCGTGGATCTCCCGTTCATACCAGTAAGCGCAGTCATAAATTTTTGAAAGCGTCGGAGCCGCAGGCTGGGAGGGATCAAGCTTCAGGGTAACCTTTACCTTGCAGAGGGAGGAGTGAATGCTGAAAATATAGACAAGCTCCAGATACTCCTTGTAGTCAACGCCAAGCTCCACTGCCAGATAGAAGCTCCGCTCATCAAAAAAACTGGCTATATTGACGATATCTTTAGCTTTTAAATCGACAGAAAGGTGGTACCCGCACTGGGGGTAGCTTTCCTCGGCTATGGTCAGATCGGCAAAGGCTGCCTGCAGCTCCGCTTTTATTTTATTTACCATCGCTCTACCGGCCCCGGAAATCGTCTTTTTCCTGTTATCTTTTCTTGAAGTTTCAGAAAACCTTCAAGCAGCCCCTCCGGTCTCGGCGGGCAACCGGGGACATATACATCCACAGGGACAAGCTTATCGACGCCCTCTATCAAGTTATACTGCCCCTCGAAAACAAACGGGCCGCCGGAGATAGCGCAATTGCCCATTGCAATGACCCATTTCGGCGAAGGCATCTGGTCATAAAGGGTGACAAGGACGGGCGCCATCTTCTTCGTTACCGTGCCTGAGACGATCATCAAATCCGCCTGACGGGGGGAGGGCCTGAAAACGCCAGCCCCGAAGCGGTCAATATCAAAACGGGCCATAGCGGAGGACATCATTTCTATCGCGCAACAGGCAAGTCCAAAGGTCACCGGCCACAGGGAATTGGCCCGTGCCAGATCGAGTACCTGGTCCAAAACAGCAAAACTTACTGGTGGGAGATTTTCCTTTTCCAGGTAAACACCCCTTTCCCCCAGGCATACACTACAGCCAGGGCAAGAATTATTACAAAGGAAAGCAATGCGTAAAATTCATGAATCCTCTCTCCCCTGGCATAACTTAGCGCAACGGGGAAAAGATAGAGAACGTCCACATCAAAGGCAATAAAGATAAGCGCGTAAACATAATAATGGATGCCGTATTTTATCCGGGCGTTGCCGAATGGAGGGATCCCGCATTCGTACGTATTATGGGTCTTTTCGCCCTTGGTTTTCGGGGCAAGGAGGTGGGGGAGAATAATGGAAAAAAGCGCAAAAAGTACTGCAACGAGACTGAAAAGGGCTACTGGTGTAAACTCTTCTAAATTAGTCATGATAAAACTCAATTCCAATCAAGCTGCATCTGAACCGCTCAAAGGCTCACTGAATTCAAAGGCGCTCTAACAATGATGCCATTCGTTGTCAAGATTTTTTTCACTTTGAGTGCAAAATGTGATTGCTCACAACTACATAAGCCAACCCCAGCCAGCAAGCAGAAGATAGCAGAAAAGCGTGACAGCAATCAAAATTCCGACAGCCGGTCGGTAATCGTCCGGATTATAGTCTCCGCCATCGGCCTTGCCCAAAAAGAAAGAAACCGGGTTTTTGCCGATAACCGCAAGGCTGCGGACTATGCCATTGATGCTTTTTTCCGCCATATTGAAAAGCGTTTCGACGTTCACGATAAAAATTTGGTTTACCAGCCGCGCCGGTTTTCGGTAAAACCAGTCAGTATCAATAACAGTTCCCTCGTGGCCGGCAAGTTTTTTCCGGTAAATCCAGAACGCGGCAAACGTAAAGATCAGTATCTGAAAAGTTTCTGTTAGATGGGAAAGAGTATATGGCGCAAAATGGACGCGATAAGGCAGTATTTCATAAAGCAGCTCCGGCATGATCCCGTACAAAATGCACAAAAACGCGGCGGCAGCCATTCCGAGATACATGTTAAGTTTCAATGGTTTTGGCGACAAACCCCGCTTTTCGCCAAACCAGGTATAAAAGGGCAGCTTTAAACCGACGGAAAGAAAGGTTCCCACGGAAGCCAGCGTCATCAGAAACATCGCAATGGTGTAATGGGCCTCTCCGGCGGCGGCAATAACCATCGATTTACTGATAAATCCGTTGAAAAGCGGAAACCCGGAAATGGAAAAAGCGCCAATCATATAAAGGAGCAAAACAACCGGCTGCGCTTTGGCCAACCCCCCCAGTTCGGTCATCTTGCTTTTCCCCGTGGCGTAAATGACGCTCCCCGCCCCCATAAAGAGCAGCGCTTTATAGAGTATGTGACTGAAAGCATGCGCCGCTGCGCCGTCTATCGCCAACTGCGTCCCGATTCCGGCGCCAGCGACCATGTACCCTACCTGACTTATGATGTGATACGACAATATTCCCCGGATGTCATTGGCCAGAACGGCATAGACTACCCCGTAGAGGGTCATTATAACCCCGAGATAGAGGAGTATTTCCCAGCCGGGAAATACTCTCAACAGTACATAAACGGCGGTCTTTGTCGTCAAGGCGCTCAAAAAAACAGCCCCCGTTACCGTCGCCTTCGGATAGGCGTCGGGAAGCCAGACATGTAAAGGTACGACAGCGGCATTTACCGCGATGCCTCCCAGAATCAGCCAGGAGGAAAGCGCGTTGCCGGGGGGGAGCTGTTCAATCACGATTCGCCCCGTTTCCGCGGCATGCATCAGGATGCCGGCAAACAAAAGCGCGCCGCCAAAGAGATGAAAGAGCAGATAACGCATCCCGGCCCGGCCGGATTCCTCTGTTTTACTCGCCCAGACAAGATATGCGGAAGGAAGACTCATCAGCTCCCAGAAGACAAAGAGGGTAAAAAAATCGCCTGCAAATGTAACCCCCGCGGCGCCGGCGGCATACAGCAGGGCCGCCGCCTGTTGAGCTGTATCCCGGATGTGAAACGCAAACAGGGAGGCGATGAATGTAATCAAGGCAAAGATCGTCCCGAAGACGCGGCTTAAAGCATCCACTTTGAACAAGACAAGCTGATAGTCCATAAACTTCAGCGTGAGGTTTGTCCCAACCGGGGCAAGCCAGACGGACATTAAGGCAAGCAGCGGAATGATCAAAGTTACATAAGAGCGTGCCCGCCTTGGCAGGAGAGGAAGAATCAGGGCGCCTGCAACCATGAGGATAAACGGGGCGACGCTTGTTTCAATTCCCATCGTAGTAGTCCTCCCGCTTGTACAAAAAAAGCCTGCCTATAAATTTTGAAAACACGATTAACAGCAGACAACCAAGAAAACCAAACAGGGCGAAAAATCCGGGAATCGCACTCCACCACCCATGAGCTTCTTCTCCCGTCGCGATAAAACCACCCGCAATGGAAAGGGCACCACATATTACCAGCAGCGTCCAGCGCAATTTATTCATGATCCGGTTACCCCCAGGATGCTGCCGCTGACCTCAACGGCAAGGCTGTAGAAGTGAAGAAACATATCGGGGAAAATCCCCCATAAGATAGACAAAAAGGCCGTAACGGCGAGCGGAATTACCATTGCCGGGGAAGCCTCTCCTTTGAGGAAAGGCACAGAGGGACTCTTGAAAAAGGCCCGATAAACAACAGGGGCAAAATATCCCGCGTTGAGGATGCCGCTCAGTAAAAGGAGCGCCAGCGGTACAACAGAGCCGGACTGCAAAGCCCCCAGCCCCAATTGCCACTTGCTGACAAAGCCGTTGAGCGGCGGCACCCCCGCCAGACCAATTGCACCTATGGTAAAGGCCCCCATCGTCCAGGGCATTGCCCTCCCGATTCCATCGAGTTCACTGATCTTTTCCTTATGGTGCGTTACATAGATCGCCCCGGCGCAAAAAAAGAGCGTGATTTTCATCGTCGCGTGGCTGGCGATATGAAGCAGGCTGCCGACAAGCGACGCGGGCGAAAGCAGCGCCGCGCCCAACACAATATACGACAAGTGCCCCACCGTTGAATAGGCCAGGCGATGCTTCAGGTTATCCTGCCGGAAGGCAAGCAGTGAGGCCAGGATAATGGTAACCCCGGCAAAGACCGTAAGGATTATATTCAGATCGAATTGCCGCATCAATTGCGGCCCGAAAACAAAACCAACAACCCGAACCACGCCGAACACGCCGGATTTGACCACCGCAACGGCGTGCAGCAGGGCGCTAACCGGGGTCGGAGCAACCATCGCCGCCGGAAGCCAACTGTGCAGCGGCATAATGGCGGCTTTTACCCCGACGCCGCCGATAAAAAGGGCAAAAAGAACTAAAACCGTGCCCGGCGACAGCAAGGCATTCCCGAATATTCCCCCCGCTTTGAAATCGAGAGTCCCCGCCAAACGGTATGTCCAGGCCGTCGCCGCGATCAACAGCACCCCCGCGGTAAGAGTATAGACAAGATACTTCCGGCCCGCCGCTATGGCCACAGGAGTTTCCTTGTGAATAACCAGCGGATAGGTGGCAATGGTCAGTATCTCGTAAAAAAAGATAAACGTCAGTAAGTTGGCGGCAAAGGCAACGCCGATGGTCGCGGAAAGGCAGATCGCGAAACTTGCAAAATACCGGGTCTGCTTATGCTCATTCAGGCCCCGCACGTAGCCGATGGAGTAAATGGAGGTCAACATCCAGAGACCGGAGGCGATCAACGCAAAAAAAACCCCAAAGGAGTCCGCTTTCAGCGCCAGCGATATGCCGGGAGATATTTCCCAGAATGTGAATTCAGCCACCTTTCCTGCCAAAACGCCCGGCAACAGCAGAAGCACAAAGGAAAATTTTGCAACGCTTGCCGCAAGCGTCCAGAATTCCCTTATAAAAATATGTCTGGAACTCAAGGCAATCAGCAGGGCGGCTGCCAGCGAAACCAAAACCGCGTAGAGCGGCAGCAAAGATCGGTAAATTTCAGGATCGGTCATTTTCTTTCGTCCGTTACATTCCCGAAGGAATGATGTTCTGGATAATTCCCTTCACAATAGCCGAGTTAAACAAGCCGATAACGATAAGGGAAAAAGAAAGGACAACTACCGGAATGGTCAGAGAAAAACTCTCTCCTCCGGCAATAGACCCTTCGTTCGTTTCATTTTCCGGGGCGTTCCCTGCCTCAGTCGCACGGTCCGGCGGCGACTTGAGATAGATATTTTCAAGGATCCGGAAAAAATAAACGGCATTCAAAAGGCTGCTTACCATAATCACCGCCAGAAAAAGCCAGTTTCCCTTATCCACTGCGCCCAACGCCAGGTACCACTTGCTGAAGAAACCGGCTGTGGGCGGCAGGCCGATCATCGAAAGAGCGGCTACCGTAAAGGCGGCCGTTGTCCAGGGCAGTTTTTTCCGGCATTCGGAGTCCATCTTTTCGATATCGGAATGACCCAGCTTTTTTCTCAGGTTGGCGGCAACGAGAAACAATGAGCCTTTCATGAAGGCATGGTTCAGGATATGCAGCACCGCGCCGATATAGCCCAGCGGATTGGCCAGTCCTATCCCCAGACCGATATAGCCGATTTGCGCGACACTGCTGTAGGCAAGCATCCTCTTTAGCTCTTTCTGGGCGATCGCCATAACGGAGCCGTAGATGATGCCTGCCGCCGAAAGCCAGGCGAGAAAATCGGCAATGGGAAACGCCTTATCGACAAAAGGAGCGCTAAAGACAAAAAACATTATTCGGATAATTACGTACGCGCCTATTTTAGTGCCGATTGGGGCAATCAGCGCCGAAGAGGTGGACGGGGCATAGGTATATGAGTCGGGCAGCCAGCCGTGGAGCGGAAAAATCGCCATCTTGATCCCAATGCCAACCACCATGAGCGTCAGGGCAACGTTGACAGCAGGATTCGGACCAATCAGGGGAAGGATCGCCTTCACATCGGCCATATTCAGCGAACCGGTTGCCATGTAAAGAAATCCTATGCCGATAAGGTAGAAGGAAGCGCCAATTGTTCCCATGATCAGGTACCGAAAGGCTGCAACCGGCGCCTTCTTTTCACCGATGCCGATCAGACCATAGGCCGAAAGCGAAAATATTTCTATAAAGACATAGAGATTGAATAGATCGCCCGTGATGATTATGCCGTTTGCGCCACAGAGAAAAAGCAGGACCAGGGCATAATACGGAACCGGCTTCTTGGTAATTTCCGGCGCCTGCAGGCCGTTTGAATGCCAGATAACAAAAAGGGCAACAACATTCACCACCAGGGCAATAAACGCCGAAAGAGGATCAAGGACATACTCAATGCCGAGGGGAGGAATCCAGCCTCCGAAATGATAAGAGATGCGGGCGCCGCTGAGAATCCTGGTAAGATTGTAACATGCTATGACAACAGAGAAAAAAGAAGCAGCAGCAGCAATGGGAAACGCAAGTTTCTCTTTTTTAAGCGCCAGCACCGGGATCGAGATTGCGGTTGCCAGAAGTGCCAGAGGAATGAGTGCGGGGGAATTCGGGATCATGGCTGCGCTTTCATCCGTTCGATCAGGAGCGGCTCGTCCAGGGTCTTATAGTGACGATAAATGACAATGGCCAGTGAGAAGGCGACCCCGCTTGTAGCCACGCCGACGACGATGGCGGTAAGCATCAGGCAATGCTGCAGCGGACTGATATAGCGCGCCGCATCGGCGACGCCAATCGACGGATCGAGTACGGGCACCGTCGCCGCCCATTTGGAAGCGCTCGCCACATAGAACATGATGATCGAAACCTGGAAAATGGTCATCCCGATCAGCTTCTTGACGAGATTGTTCTTGAAAATCATCCCATACATGCCGATCAGCATGAGAACAATAACGCCCCAGTAGGTATAGTGCCCCCGGATAAAATCAATCATCGGGTTCTTCCTCCAGCAAATCATCGTATATGGCAACGAGAATCGCCATAACCGCCATGCCTACGCCGATCTCCACCATCAGGATGCCGAGCGAACGAAGTTCCGGCGCGCTAAGGCCGGGAAAGGGAAGAAAGGCGTAGTTGAGAAATTCCCCCCCTGAGAGCATCGCCGTTAAACCTGTCCCGAAATAGATCAGCACCCCGATTGAACCAAGAGGCGTCCCCCAGATTCTCCGGAACTGAAGCTGGGCCATATCATACCCGGCGGCGAGGCGGATGAGCAGGAGGGCGGCAGCCAGCATTGTTCCCCCCTGAAAACCCCCTCCGGGGCTGTAGTGCCCATGAAAAATGACATAAAGGCCGAAAAGCATAATAAACGGCGAAACAGCTCCGCTTACCGTTAGTATTATGGGATTGTATTTGTAGGCAAGCATCCCGATTACCTCATAAAAAATAATGGCGTCTGAAAATCTCCTGCTTTGTCTGCTCTTAATGTTCGCGGGAGTTCGTTAAAGGCTTTTTTCTTCTTCTCAGCACCAGAAAACAGATCAGCCCGGCCGTAAGGATAACCGTCTCCTCGCCCAGCGTGTCGAAACCTCGATAATCGGCAAGGATGACTGTCACCATATTGGGTGTTTTCGCATCCCTCAGGGCATTGCGGATATAGAAGGAAGACGCCCCGGAGGAACCCGCCAGACTTCTTGTTGAGTGCATGCCCGCCCCGGCATCGCCGCGATTGGGAAGCCCGGTAGTGCCATAAATCAAAAGCGCCCCAAAGGCGATCAGCAATAGCCAGTTGACTATTTTCAATCCCCGCTCCTTCTTGATGTCTGGAAAATCAGGACAACAAAAAATATCCCCGTTACCCCGGCGCCGACCACCGCCTCGGTAAAACCTACGTCAATAGCCCCCATCACCGCGTAAAGCAGGGCAGATACAAAGCTGAAGACGCTGAGCGTTACCACCGCCGTCAAGAGATCCTTGACCGTCAGCGAAATCACCGCCGAAACAAGCATAAAAACAGCCATTATCGTCTCTATTTCCCAGTACATTTTTCACCCTCCCCGCCGCTTCTTTTTTTAAACCATGGTTTGAGCCCGCTCTGGATGGCCGCATTGGCGAGGGCATGGGTTCCGGTTGGATTCGTCAGAAAAACAAAAATGAGGATGAAGAGGAGCTTGGCGCTGTTAAGAGTCAACCCCTCAATAAGAATCATTCCAAAAATCACGAGCATTATTCCCAGTGTGTCGCTTTTGCCGGTCGCATGATTACGGGTGTAGAAATCAGGCAGTCGGATTAATCCAACACTTCCGACCAGCATAAAAAAGGCGCCCGCGATTACCGCGGCAATGCCCACGATATTTCCGATCATTCACCCACCTTTTTGACTGCTATGAATTTGGCAATGGCGATAATCCCGATAAAATTGAGCGCAGCATAAGCAAGCGTAATATCCACAAACATGTCAAACCTTTTGAACACAAAACCTATCGCCAGAATCAGCACCATCGTCTTGGTGCCTATCGCCCCGGCGCCCAGCATCCTGTCAAAAATGGTAGGTCCCCGGAGAACCCGATAAAGGGGGATGAAAATAATGCAGGTCAGTATAACTGTGTAATATAAAAAGAATCTGTCCATTTAGTTTACCGCTCACACTCTTGTTATCGCTACCTCTTTCACAACCTTGCCGGGATTCCGTTCGAAGAGCCTCGCCACTTGACCGGGCAGGGAACCGTCAATGATGCCGGAAGATGAAGCATCCATCAGCGAATGAACGAGAAATTCATCGCCCTCGATTCTCAAGGTAATCGTTCCCGGAGTCAGGGTAATGGAGTTTCCGAGGATAACCCGATAGGTCGTATTCTGCAAAGACGTCTTGAAACTCACCAGCGACGGATCAATGGGACAGCTCGGCCGCAGAACGACGGAGGCGACCTGTAAACTCGACATAACAATCTGCCATAGCAGCCAGGGGATATACCCCGCCAAATTCAGGATGGACAGTCTTTGAGTCTCCGACTTTTCCAGCAGGGAAAAGAGACGCTTTCTCAATGGGTAATTAAGCAGCATTACAACAAAGACGGAAAAAACCCCGAAGGAGATGTGCATCAGATCGTAATGGCCGCTCAACAGCAGCCAAAAAATCATCAGCAGTAGGGCTTCAATGATGGAGTTTCTTAAAAAATGGGATTCACGGGATCTTCTCATAATGTCATCTTAAGAAAAATTTGGACGGCAGACATCTCAATATCCCTCTTGGCTTTTTGCGGATTCGGTCCTGAATTAACCGACAAAACTTGGGAAAATAGTGGGCCGCCTAATCAGCTAATGAGAAGGCGCGGTTTCTATCAAACGCCTTACAGGGTGTCAAGCTATTTTTTTTTCTATTTCCCTCCAGACAAGTTCCTTTCCCGCGCCGGTTTTTGCTGAAAAAACCAATAGGCTCAATTTAACGGAAGGGCCGATTAGTTCCTCAATAACACGCCTTCTCACGGCCAGTTCATTGCGGGAAATCTTGTCTGTCTTGGTTAGAACCAGCAGGAAATCAAGCGAGTAATGGGCAAGCCAACGCATGAGCTGCATATCTTCGCCAGAGGGATCGCGGCGTACGTCGAGGATCATGATCACGAGTTTTAGTGTCGGACGATCGCTAAGATACGTTTCCACCATGGGACCCCACTGGCGACGAATCGCCTCCGGAACCTTCGCGTATCCGTAGCCAGGAAGATCAACGAAGAAAAAACTTTCATTGACGCTAAAAAAATTGATCTCCTGGGTGCGACCCGGGGTGGTGCTGGTGCGGGCAAGTCTTTTCCTGTTGAGGAGGGTATTGATCAGGGATGACTTGCCGACATTGGATCTCCCGGCAAAGGCCACCTCGGGAATATCGGCGGGCGGGTAGTGGTGCGGCTCTTTTGCAGAAAGCACAAACTCCGCGGATATAATTTTCATGAAATAAGCCCAGAATAATTCCTGCAACTAAAAAAAGAGACGCCAAAGCAGCCCGTAAGCCGAATTCTGTTTCGCCCTCCAGTTGCCCGGAAAAGCGACGATGATCATTCCTCTGGGGCGGCCGTTGCCGACCACCTCAAGCGACACAACCCGAGAACTTGGGGACGGGCAGTCCCGTTCTCCTATTTGGTCTTGCTCCGGATGGGGTTTACCAAGCTTTCCCGGTCACCCGGGAAACTGGTGAGCTCTTGCCTCGCCTTTTCACCCTTACCCTTCCACTGTGGAGGGGCGGTATATTTTTCTGTGGCACTTTCCTTAGGGTCGCCCCCAGTCGCCGTTAGCGACCATCCTGCCCTGTGGAGTTCGGACTTTCCTCCGTTACGGTTTCCCGCAACCGCGATCATCTGTTCTGCTTTGACGCCTCCATTGCTAATTGCTGCCGGAATTACGGTCTTCCCAGTAGAGAATTCTGTTACAATTCGGGCAGGTAATAAGCTCTTCACTGGTCTGCAACTCATTGTACATTTGGGGGGGAATCGCCATATGACAACCGTAACAAATCTCTTTCCAGGCGGCAACCACCGCCAAACCGTTTCGAATTACCTTTATTCTCTCATATTTTTTCAGGATAACATCGGGCATTTTCTCTTTCAGTTTCCCAGCCCTGCCCAGGCATTCCTCAAGTTTCCCGTTCAGTGAATCAAGCTCGGCCTGGATCGCCTGTCTCTCCCCTTCGTAGCTGCTGCGGCGTAAAGCTAACTCCTCGTCACTTGCTTTCATCTCCTTCTGAAAAACTTCGAGCCCGTCCAATAGGGCAATAATCTCATCTTCAAGCTTGCCGTTTTTCACCTCTGAGGTTGCAATTTCCTTGAGCATCGACTGATATTCCTTGTTTGTCTTCACCTCCGAAAGTCTTTCCCGCGTCCGCTTCAGCGCCTCCTGTCCCGTCTGCAACTGGCGGTCTTTTTCCTTTTTCTGTTTCTGTCTATCCTCAAATTCCTGTCGCTTTTGTTCCATGGACTCGCAAAACACACTAAATCCTGCTTCGAGCTCGCTTAAACGAGTTGGCAGGTTTTTCTGGCCGGAGCGGATTTTTTCCGCCTCCGCTTCTATCTTTTGCAGCTCAACTAATCTCGCCAAGAGTTCTTTCAACCCATCCCCCTACGTTAAAAAACAATGTTCTTCATTACTTAAAAAAAATGCACCCTTCTCGGTGCATTTCCTGTCTCCACCTCTGGTTCTTGCTTTCATGGGAGCTTTTTTATTATTGGTCTTGAAAAAAAATATGGCTATCAAAATAAGTCCCGCTTCCTTTCATCCTTGGTGGGCCCACCTGGATTCGAACCAGGGACCGACCGGTTATGAGCCGGGGGCTCTACCAATTGAGCTATGGGCCCTTGCATCCCCAGGATGAACTCAAAACTCCGCTTTTCGGCGGCCTTCTTAATACCGATCAGCGGTTTTTGTCAATATTTTATTTTCGCCTGTCTTCAGAAGACGACGTCTTGCCCCACTGCGCCCTTTCCGTTCAGAGCCAGATTCTGCCGGCTTATCATTCAAACTGCCAATATCCGTTGCTTCCGCAGCATCTTCAGCCGAATAATTGCCTCGTTCGCTAATGCCGAATCTCATCCTCAGCACCTTTTCCTCGCGTGGGGTCAAGGTGGAAAGAATCTTGCGGGTCTGTTCGGCAAGATCCATGCTGATCGTGGCGTCAGATGGAGACATAAATTTCTTATCCTCTATAAAATCACCGAGATGGCTATCTTCTTCCTCTCCAATTGGGGTCTCCAGAGAGATCGGTTCCTTGGCTATCTTCAAAACCTTGCGCACCTTTTCCAGCGGAAACTCCATCTTGTTGGCAATCTCCTCCGGATTTGGCTCCCTGGCCAATTCCTGGACCAGATAACGCGATGTTCTAATCAGTTTATTGATTGTCTCGATCATATGTACAGGTATTCTGATCGTCCTTGCCTGATCCGCAATCGCCCTGGTGATGGCCTGCCTTATCCACCAGGTAGCGTAGGTGGAAAATTTATAACCACGCTGGTATTCGAATTTATCGACCGCCTTCATCAAGCCGATATTGCCTTCCTGAATCAGATCGAGAAATTGCAAACCCCGATTTGTGTACTTTTTGGCGATGCTGACTACAAGACGCAGGTTTGCCTCAACCAGTCTTCTTTTGGCGACCTCCGCTTTTCTCCCCCCGGTTTCAATGTCAACCATTGCCTTCTTCAACGCATTTATGGAAAGTCCTGTTTCCTGGGCAATTTTTTTGCGCCGCGAATTGGCCTCGATAATAATAAGCTCGCATTCTTTGAGCTTTGCCAGCGGCAAGCGGGCCTTTTTGGCTGCCTGTTCCGCGGCCTTTTGCGATTCCGACATCATTGCCAATAGTTCTTCAATCTGACCAAGGGAAAGACCGGTACTCTTCTTGCAGCGGTTGAGCATCTCGTCGGAAGCTTTTACATCATTGATATAGGACCGAAGATTGGCAACGAGTCGATCTATCTGCTTCCTGCTGAAACGAACCTCCCGACAACGGTCAACTATGGCCAGTTGATTTTTGTCGAGCTCTGCCCTCAGCGTCAATCTCTCATCCGCCGAAATTTTTTTCTTCGAACTCAATTTCTTCTTGATTAAATCATTTTTTGCATCGAGCAGCGTTACAGCATCGAGCAGACTGATCACCCGCTCATGATGCTTGTCTTCTTCAACGATTCCGTCTTCGTCATCAATATTGTCCAAGATGCTCCGGACACGGATATCCCCGCTTTTCAACTGTTTGCCAATATTTATTACATCCTTGACGGAAACGTCAACACTGAAGACGGCCTCCAGACTCTCACGGGCACCTTCTTCTATCACCTTGGCAAGCTCAATCTCCCCTTCCCTGCTGAGCAGGGAAACCATCCCCATCTCCCGAAGATACATCTTCACCGGGTCGCCAGTCCGGCCTAAAGCGGGCAGCAAACTCTGCACATCGTCTTTTTTAGCATCCGGATGTTCATCCGGCTCTTTCTTTACAAGCAGTTTTTCCCCCTTCTCCGTGTCGATAATATCAATATTTTTCTCTCCAAAGAGCATAATGATATCGTCAATCTGATCAGAAGAAGTAACATCTGAGGGCAGCAGATCATTAACATCATCGTACGTCAGAAATCCTTTTTCCACGCCCAGAGCAAGCAACTTTTTGAAATCACTCGATTCAGCTTCTTTTCCCATCGCAGTTACCCCCCGACAACCCGAAAGCACAAGGTCAAAATATAACTTTAATCATTGACGTTTTAAGTAAATAACCAGGGCGATTGTCAATCAAGATTGTTCTCTTCATTGAAAAGCCTCTCTTTTTCCTGCAGCAGACCGTCGCATAACTCCCGGTTCCCGTCTCTGTCGGCTCTGGCAAGCTTTTCCTTCAAAATACGGTGCTGCTCTTTATACCATCGGCGCCTGATCTGCTTTGCCGTATCGGCAAGCAGACGTTCACGCTGCTCCCCCTTATATGGGTTATCGCCAACCATCAGGGCGTAAAGGTTTTTCTTTATCCTTTCATCCTCCACACCGGAAAGAAGCGATACCACATTTAAATTTTTTTCGCCTTCTTTTTCTGAATTCAACAACAAGTTTTTTCCAACTGTTTTCAGATCTTCCGACTTAAAAAATGTAAATATCGCCCCCTCTCCAAGCGTGCGGACCAACTCCGGACTCTCAAAAAGCATGTGGATAAAACTCAATTCCAGGCGCTCATAGTCCCCAGCCTGCGGCGTCATTGAATGGCTGCGGTCAGGTGCAGGCGTGCTCGAAAAGGATTTCCCTACCTCTTTTTTCAAGACATCCTGATCGATGTTCAACTTTTCTGCCACTTTCTTGATAAAGAGATTTCTTTCAACAACATCGTCAATTTTTTTAACAAAAACGACCGCACTCCTCAGTTTTTCGCGATCTTCCTGTAAAGATGCCGAATTGCCGAGAATTTCTTCGATGTAATAATCGGCCATCGGTCGCGCGGCTGCCAGCATTTCCTCCATTTTTCCGCGGCCTTTGGCTCGCACAAAGGAATCAGGATCATAACCCTCAGGCAGAATAACTGCCATTGCCTGGATGTTTCCCGCCAGAAACAGCTCCATGCTCCGCGCGAGAGCCTTCCGACCCGCCTCGTCGGGATCAAATACTGCGGCGACCCTCTTTGTGTAACGCCCCAGCAAATCGACTTGGGAACGGGTCAATGCCGTCCCCAGCGTCGCCACAACATTTTTAATCCCGGAAGCCCAAAGGGAAATGAGATCAAAATACCCTTCCACAAGGACGGCAAAACCCTTGTTGCGAATCGCCTCCCGGGCATCAAAAAGTCCAAAAAGGTTATTGCCTTTCGTATAAACCGGCGACTCAGGAGAATTAAGGTACTTGGGTTCGCCGGCGTCCATCACCCTCCCGCCAAAGGCAACAACCCGGCCTTCGCTATCGACGATGGGGATAATAATTCTGCCCCGAAACCGGTCGTAATATCCTCCCTTGCCCTCCCCCGAACGGATAATTGCCAGACCTGCTTGTTCTGCAAGCGTGGCGGGGATCCCTTTCCGCTCCAGAAAATCAAGCAGACCCTGCCAGCCCTCCGGGGCCAGCCCTATTCGAAACTGCTCAACGGCGCTCTGTCCAATACCCCTTTTTATCAGATACTCCCGCGCCTTCTCCCCCTTTTGCGAGCTGAGCGTTTTGGCAAAGAATCCGACGGCAAGCCCGTTTACCCTAACAATCTGTTCTTTAAGGGTGTAACGCTCTTTCTCTTCTCTACTGTGGACCCTTTCCGGGATAACAACCCCTGTCTTCCCAGCTAATTGGCGAATCGCCTCCGGGAAAGTCAGGCCGTCCATTTTCATAAGAAAAGAAAAAACGTCCCCGTGCTCGCCGCAGCCAAAGCAATGGAAAATCTGTTTTTCGGGACTAATAGTGAAGGAGGGGGTTTTCTCCTGGTGAAAAGGGCAGAGCCCGGTGTAATTTTTCCCCGTTTTCCTTAAAGCAACGTATTCCCCAATCAGGGAGACGATATCGGCGCGTCTCCTGACCTCTTCGATTGTTCCGTCGTTGATGGAACCTTGCAAATGTCAAGCCCTCTGTCCGCAACCTCAGTTTAGACCATCGCGCAGTTTCCGTCCGCCTAAAAGATGCATATGCAGATGAAAAACAACCTGCCCCCCCTCTGCGTTGCAGTTAACAACTACCCGGAAACCTTTTTGATCAACCATCTTCAACCTGGCAACATCCTGAGCGGCCGCCATCATTGCCTGCAGATCCGTCATTTCCCCGCTTCCGACATCCATCAGCGTGGCGATATGTTTTTTGGGAATGATAATGACGTGGACAGGCGCCATCGGGTTTATATCGTCAAAAGCTAAAACACGGTCATCCTCATATACCTTGTTTGCGGGAATCTCTCCGTTGACAATCCTGCAGAATATACAATCCTCCATGCCTGACTCCTTTCTCCCCCGAGTACATCAACCCTCGCCGCATTTACAGCCCGCCGAGCGCTGCGCTGGTAAATTTTGTCGTTAATCCCGCTTTTTCTTTGCGCAGGCTATCGCCTCTTCCAAAGAAAGGGCGCCCGTATAAAGGGCTTTGCCTACGACGACTCCGATAACGCCGCTTTTTTCGAAGGGCAAAAGCTTTTCTATATCACCTATTCCGGCAACCCCACCGGAAGCGATAACCGGCATACCCACCTTCATTGCCAACGCGGCGGTTGACTCCCGGTTAAGTCCTGTTTCCATGCCGTCCCGGGAAATGTCTGTAAAGATTATAGCCGCCGGGCTATCTTCGGCAAAACGCAATGCCAGCTCTTCCGGGGTCATTTGCGTCTGTTTTGTCCATCCGTGAACCGCCGCTTTTCCCCCCGCAGCATCTATTCCCAGGATGACCTGACCGGGGTATGCCCGACATGCCTCTTTTACAAAGGAGGGATCCGCAAAAGCCGCTGTTCCCAGAATGACCCAGCGCGCCCCGCCCTTAAGATAGTCCTCAACCGTTTCCATATTTCTGATGCCGCCGCCGACCTCGACAGGTAAACCTGTCGCTGAGATAATTGCGGAAATAACCTGCCTCTGCCGGGGACTCCCCTCAAGGGAGCCGTCCAGATCGACCACATGCAGTCGTTCGGCGCCTTTTTCCTTCCAGACAGAGGCCACAACGGCCGGGTCTCCCTCATAAATGGAAACCCGGTTGAAGTCGCCTTGAGAAAGCCGCACACACCGGCCTTTTCTCAGATCAATTGCCGGGATAACTATCATCTTGCCAAACCTTGCGTATTGAGTTGCTGCGGGGAAAGCGGAAAGGTCTTCATCACCTCTTCGAGTCCCTGTTGACCCAGTTCCTCGGCTTTCAGCCATCGTCCTTTTCCCTGGAAAAAAGCTGCAGCCTGAAAGAGATTCTCCAAAAACGAGCGCTGGGTGCGGTCAAATATCCCCCGCCAGGCATCCTTCCCATTATCGGTCCGCAGCGCGACTATCTCAAAGGCGACCGATGCGGGTCTTTCGGCAGAAAAAGATTCTCCCTGCAACTCCCTGAAACGATAAAGATAACCGACAATTACCAGATCTGCGCTTAGTTGCTTGCCCGTTTCAATTAGCGCACTCCGCAAAGAAATTTTCATTGACGACGTGGAAACATTCCGAAAAACCGCGGTCACCCTTTCACCTGCAATCACAGCAAGATCCGGCCGGTTTTTATCAAGATATCGGAGAAATCCCTCCTCTAATGCGCTCTCCGGGCTCCCTGAGGGCTTAACGGCCTCGAAAATTGCCCCGGTAAGCGGCGACTCAACAGACCCTTTTTGTAAATCCGCTGGAAAAATCGCCTGGAATGGAAGAACGGCAAGCTTGAGGGATGGCCCGCTGTCAACCCCAGCAGCGGCCATTGCCATATCCGCATAAGAGCAGACGCTGAACAAAAAACAAAGTGTAACGACAATAGAAAACTTCGTTTTCCAAGCACGAGACATTTCCATAATTAACTTGCCTTCCACGTTTGTCCAAAATCACAAAATCAATGGTTAAATGCCGCAGGCTTGAGGAAATGTCTCCTCATCCTTCGAGAGAACCCTTCGTGGACAAAACGCCTTCAATTTGTTTATCCACCTGAACTGCCCGATGGAACGCATGGGCAAAGGCCTTGAAAATTGCCTCGGCTTTATGATGGCCATTTTTCCCATAGTCCACAGCTATATGCAAAGTTATTCCGCTATGATCAGAAAATGATTTAAAAAAATCGCGCAGCAAATCAGGATTAAAACTCCCGATCATCGGCTCGCTGAATTCCGCGTTCCAAACGAGGAAGGGACGGCCAGAAATATCAATAGCGACCCGACTCAGGCTTTCATCCATCGGAACAACCGCCGAACCATAACGGCTTATCCCCTCCCTGTCGCCCAGGGCCTTCCGGACAGCCTTCCCGAGGCAGATGCCGATATCCTCGACCAAGTGGTGGTCGTCAACAGCGGTATCTCCGCGGCCGCGCAGAACGAGATCGATCATTCCGTGACGTGCAAAAAGCTGCAACATATGATTGAGAAAGGGTATTGTGGTATCGATCTGGTTTTTCCCCCTGCCGTCCAGGTCTATCTCCAGCGATATCTCCGTTTCCGCAGTTTTTCTTTCGATAACCGCCTTGCGCATTTCTCAATCTCCTTAAATAACCTTATTGAGCGGGTACTCGATTATCCCCTCGGCGCCCGCCTCCTTCAGTTTCGGAATCAACTCGCGCACCATTCCCGAATTGGCGATGGTCTCAATTGCCAGCCACTCCCCGGAGTATAAATGCGAGATCGTCGGCGCCTTCAGGGAAGGAAGAATAGCCACCACCGCGGCAATATTCTCTTTGGCCACATTCATTTTGAGGCCCACCTTGCCCATTGCCTCCAGGGAGCCGTTCAGCAAAACGCGTATCTGCTCGATCTTCTGTTTTTTCCAGGAATCATCCCAGGCATTGCGGTTGGCAATAAGCTTGGTGTTGGTACGCATCAGCTCATGGATTATCTTGAGCTTATTGGCCCTGAGCGTCGTGCCTGTCTCCGTTACCTCGACGATGGCATCCACCAGCCCTTCGACGACCTTTGCCTCGGTAGCCCCCCAGGAAAACTCGACATGGACGTTAATTTTTCTTTCCGCGAAGTAGCGCTTGGTGAAATTTACCAGCTCCGTCGAGATCCTTTTACCCTCCAGGTCTTCAATCGATTGCAGCGGTGAATCTTCACGAACAACCAGAACCCACCGGGCCTGCCTGGTTGAATTCTTAGAATAAATCAGATCCTGGACAAAAACCACATCCGAGTCATTTTCGGTAATCCAGTCCTGGCCGGTGAGACCCAAATCAATCGTCCCATCCTCCACATAGCGGGACATCTCCTGGGCGCGGACCAGTGTGCAGGAAAGTTCATCATCGTCGATATCCGGGAAATAGCTCCGGCTGTCATACGTTATTTTCCACCCTGCCCTCCTGAAAAGATCAACGGTACTGTTTTCCAGACTCCCCTTGGGAATTCCTATTTTCAGTTTATTCATCGATACACTTCCTTTGGATCAAAAACTTTTTCCCCGACAACGGTAAAGTCCCCTCCCCGCTCGTTCATTTTCCGGTAAAAGCAGGAACGGTGCCCTGTGTGACAGGCGGCGCCGCCGATCTGATCAACCTTCAGCAAAACCGTATCATCATCGCAATCAATCCTTACCTCCCGGACAATCTGGAAATTGCCGGATGTCTCGCCTTTCAGCCACAGGCTTTGGCGGGAGCGGCTCCAGTAATGGGCCTTGCCGGTTTCTATGGTTTTTTGCCACGATTCACGGTTCATGTATGCAACCATCAGCACGTCGCCCGTCTCATAATCCTGCACGACAGCGGGCACAAGCCCTTTCCCTTTTTCAAAATCTGGTTCAGTCATCCTTCCCCCATCTCAAAGTAATATTTCCTCTGTCATTTCCATCCCAGCAAGGAAACAGCTGATGTTTATAGTCCATTGAATTCGCTGCGGCAAGCGTTTTTTTGAACACTCATCGCTTAGTAAAAATTTTTGCCGTAGAGCTGCTTGCTTAATCCGATCAGGTCGGCCCATTTCATTGGTCCGCCTTTATCGGCTGGAAAACCTATCCCCCAGATCATCCCTACATCGATCATCCGGACGTCATCCACTATCCGGCGCTCGAGCAGATCACTGCCTACTTGAACCATCGCAGTTAGAATGCCGTTCTGGATTTCCCTTTCGCTCATCTCCCGGGATGGACGTTTTGCAATCAGCGGCAACACTTCCGGATCGACGCTGCCATCCTTTAAAAAGAACCCCTTCCCCGATTTTTTGAGACCAAGCCTTCCCGCTTCCACGACACTTTTAAGAGTCTCCTGCTCAACCCCCATGCCGACAAATACCTTATAGGGGATGTCTATTCCCACTTCATCGGTAAGCCGGATCGGCCCCACCGGCATTCCAAAGCGGGTCATCGCCGTATCTATCTTCTCGATCGCGTTCCCCTCTTCGAGATACTGAAGCGCATTGGTGAGGTTGGGAAAGAGCATCGCATTGACGACAAATCCGGCGTTGTCGCGGCAGACAAGCGGCCGCTTTCTGATCATGCCGACAAAATTAAGCAGGTTGTCAATCGTCTCCCGGGTAGTGTTGTTACCCTGAATTACCTCAACCAATTGCATCAGCCAGACCGGAGAAAAGAAATGGAGGCCGGCAAAGCGTTCGTTATGACTGACAAACGGCGACATGGAGTTGATCGGGAGGGAGGAGGTGTTGCTGGAGATAATGCAGTCATCGCGAACCATGCCGCAGAGTTCCTCATAGACCTGTTTTTTTACCGCAATCGCTTCGAAAACGGCCTCAACGACAATATCCACATCCTTGAAGGCGGAGACGTACTCCGAGACGGTTGTCAGACGGGACATTACTTCATCGACAGGGGTTTTGAGCCGTTTCTTCTCGGCCATCCCTTCGAGCGTCTTTCTGACGAAGGCCCTTCCCGGCTCCAGAGCCTCCGGAATGTCCTTTACCAGAACGGGAATTGTTGTGTTGCGGAGGATATCGATCACGATTCCCCTTCCCATGGTTCCGAATCCAAGGACCGCAGCGCTCCGCAACGGCTTCGGAGTAAAACCCATAGTCATCATCGCCATGGGTTTATCCGTCATCCCCTTCAGAAAAAAGGTATTGATGCTGCCCTTGGCCTCCTTCGACAACACAACCTCGACAAAATTTTTGCGTTCGATCTCCAGCCCCTGCTCCAGCGGAACCTTTAACCCTTCGTGCATGGACTTCAGCGCCAGCATTGGGGCGGGAAGCTCCCGTCCTCTGGTAACCTTCAGGATTCCTTCTTTTGCCAACTGGGCTACGGCATCTATCTGGGAGAATTTCTGTTCCGGTCTTTTCAGGTCAGCCTTTCCCGCGATGATCTCCTCAAGAAAAACCCTGGCCGCCAAAAGCAAATCAGCATCAGCAGGAATCAGCCTGTCAACAATGCCCATCTCGTAGGCCTTCGCCGCCGGCAGCATCGTCCCTCTCAGGATAAGCTCCATGGCCGGATAGCCGATCAGACGGGGGAGCCGCTGGGTGCCTCCCCCGCCGGGAAAAAGACCGACGTTGATTTCCGGCAAGCCAATAATCGTGGTTTTTCCCTCTCTGGCGATCCTCGCCTTACAGGCAAGCGCAAATTCCAGCCCTCCTCCGAGGCAATGACCGTGAATCGCCGCGACCGAGGGAAACTTAAGCGACTCCAAACGGGCAAATGAGCCATGAAAAAGCTCGACGGTGCGCCTTGCCTCAGCGGAGTCAGCTATTTCGGAAATAAGCTTCAAATTAGCGCCGGCCAGAAAATTATCGGGCTTTCCGGAAATAAAGACGATCCCGCGTATGCCCCGGGCGGCTTCCAGTTCGCGCATAATCTCTTCAAAACCGATAAAAGCCTCCTCCGTCCAAGTATTCATCTTTTCGCCGGCGACATCAAAGACAATCACCCCTATTCCGGAATCATCAATCTCCATATTGAAAACCTTGGCCATATTCCCCACCCCCGTTGAGTAAATTGTAACGGATAACTCTGCGAAACTACACGATACTGCCTGTCTGCCTGCGTGTGTTTTATCTGGCCGTCATCCTTAGCGCCCCATCAAGACGGATGCATTCTCCGTTTAACAAAGAGTTTTCCAATATGTGGCGCACAAGCGCCGCGAACTCCGCGGGTCTGCCAAGTCGTTTCGGAAACGGGACCGTCCCTGCCAGTTCCACCCTCACGCTCTCCGGCAGCCCGGCCATCATCGGGGTATCGATCAAACCAGGCGCAATCGCCATTACGCGGATGCCGTAATCGGCGCACTCCCTTGCCACGGGAAGCGTCATCCCCACCACGCCGGCCTTGGAGGCGCCATAAGCGGCCTGGCCGATCTGGCCTTCAAAAGCGGCGACAGAAGCGGTATTGACTACTACCCCTCTTTCCCCCTCCCCATTAGGCTCGTTTTTTGCCATCTGCTCGATCGCCAGCCTTGTGATGTTAAAGGTGCCGATCAGATTAATCCGGACAACCCTGGTGAAAAAATCAAGCGACAGGACGCCTTTTCTCGATAAAATCTTACCCGGATCGCCAACCCCTGCGCAATTGATAGCGACATTGATTGTCCCGAATGCCGCGACCGTCTTCTCGATCGCCGCCCGGGCGCTTTCGTCGCTCGTCACATCGGTATGAGCAAAGATAACATTAGGCCCCAGTTCCGCGGCGATTTTTTCACCCCGTTCGGCAACGACATCAAAGATTGCAACTCTTGCCCCCTCTGCGGCCAGCATCCTGACGCATGTCTCTCCCATCCCTGAAGCCCCCCCGGTAACAACGGCAATCGAATCCTTAATCTGCATTAAATTTATCCTCCCGAGAAAAATTTTATAGAAATTATCTGCCTGGAAAATAAGGCGATATGGAAAAGAAGTCAACGTAAAAATACACCCTCCATCACGCCGGTTGCAGATGGATTATTTGGATAACAGATCTATAACCATGATCTCAGGCGGCGCCAACAGGCGAATAGGCGGCCCCCAGACCCCGGCGCCTCTGTTCACATGCAGCAGAGATTCCTGCGAAAGCTGGTAATCGCCAGCATGGTAAGGAAAGACCAGGTTGGTAACGATGCTGAAGGGAAATATCTGCCCACTGTGGGTGTGTCCTGAAAGTTGCAGCTCGAAAAAACCGATCGCTTTTTTTTCAACATCTGGCCGGTGTTTGAGAAGAATTTTGAAATGGTTGCCCTCTGTACGGGAAAGGAGTTCCCGGTCATCAACAATAACCTTTGCTTCCATGACGCCTCCAGGGTCATCAACGCCGATTAGATCAACCGCCCCGGCGATCGTTGCCGTCCGGTTGCGTAAAAAAACAAACCCGGCTTCTTCCATAAATTCGGTCGCCTTATCAATGCCCAGGTAAAACTCATGGTTTCCCGCAACAGCGAACTTTCCCCATTTTGGCTTGATTTCGCTGAACTGGCGCGCAGCCTCCTCAAGATATGTGCCTCTGCCGTCAACAAGATCGCCCGTAGAAACGACGACATCCGGGGCTGCCTCCCGGACAGCGCGAATTATACCGGAAACATTTCCAGCTTGCAACGCCCCTCCGATATGCACGTCGGAAATCTGCACTATTCGTATTTTGCCTATTTCCTTAGGTATCTTCTCGGAATGGATGGTCAGGAATTCGGTGCGGAGGCTGCCGGCCTCGAATGAACCATAAACTGCCAGAAGAACTGCAACCGCCGCAGGAATCATAAAACGCATCCCGGCCGTGGGAATAAAGGCATCTATATTGCCATTGAATCTGCTCACAACTGCCAGCGCAACAAAATTATACAGTTCAACAAACAGCGAAACAAAGAGAAAAAACAGCAGAAAAGCCATCCAGTAGTAGCCCAGCAACGCAAGGAAACGGACAAGCAAATCGCTTACCCTTCCCTCCAAGGCGCGAATAATCAGCGGGGCCAGGAAACCTGCCGCCAGCAGGAGCAAAAGGATGGCGAAGCCCATCCCTCCCATACGAATGGCCGCCTGAATCCTGAGAAAAAAAAGGAGGTGAAACCCTCCATAGATAAGCAGAAAAAATAACAGGAAAAGCTTCAAATCGAATCCCTTCAAATTATTCCAGCCTGATTTACGCTCAGGCAACTGTTAAAACTCCCCGATCAAAAGCCATAAACTTGAATTCCGGCAGGAAGCATTATCATTTTTTGTTTGCAGAAACATCATTAAAAAGCTATTTGATCTAAAACCGTTTTGCCAAAATGATGTATGGAGATTTTTAAAGATGCAGATTATTAAAGAAAAGCATAGGAAACTGCGCTCTTTGCTGAAAAATACGGGAGGCTTGGTGGTCGCCTATTCCGGCGGCTGCGACAGCACCCTGCTGGCATATGTTGCCAGGGAAACACTGGGAAGCAGCTCCCTTTGCGTGCTTCTTTCCTCCGAGTCATATCCCCAGAGCGAAACGGATCAGGCATTGAATACAGCCGCCGCCCTAGGGTTGTCTGTAATAACCATAACGGAAAGCATGGTCGCCGACCTTGATTTTACAGCCAACACGATCGAACGTTGCTATTTTTGCAAGAAAAGACTGTTCGCAAGATTGTTGGAGATCGGGCGTCAGTACTCTCTTTACTTCGTCGCCGATGGGTCAAACCGGGACGACTCCGATGACTACCGTCCGGGCAAACGCGCCTCAGAGGAACTGGGCGTTATAAGCCCCCTGCAGGATGCAGGGTTTACAAAAGATGATGTGCGGAAACTTTCCCGTCAACTGAACCTGCCGACCTGGAACAAACCGTCCCTGGCCTGCCTCGCCTCGCGAATTCCTTATGGGACGAAAATCGACCCAGCCATTCTTCAGCGCATCGGCAAGGCTGAGCAAATTCTTAAAGAGAGGGGCTTTAATCAGGTGCGGGTTCGACACCATGGAGATATCGCCCGCATTGAGGTGGAAACTACTGAAATAAAACGCCTTGCTGCGGATGAAAATAGATTGGATGTTGAGCGGGAATTCAAAAAATTGGGATACCTGTATGTCACCCTGGACTTGAACGGTTACAAAACGGGAAGCATGAATGCGGTTCTGAAAAGTCAATAGGTGAAATAAAATGTGCTGACTTCCTCATCTGAACAGATATAAATAACAGGCAAACCCTATCAGGGAAAGGAAAATGATCTTATGACCCATATCTTCAACTGCATGGCAACCGCAATTGGCAGCATGCCCAATCTGGACGCCGACGCCGCCCTGGAAATGGCGCTCCGCTATCTTCCCGAGGCGCCGGCATGGCCCCAGCTCCCCCAGAGAGATTACCGGGAGAGAATGGATGTCCAGTACAGCGAGTCGCTACCGGGGCTTATTCTCGATGAAAATATGAAGAAGGTTTCCTTCAACACAGCCGGCGACCTTACCGACGATCTTGAAAAATTCTTCACGCGGTATCTGGAAAAAGACTACGAGTACTTCAGGATATCTGAGTCTTACGCCCTCGGCTTCCATGCTTTCCTGAAGGCGCTGAATAAAGGCGCGGCCGCAAATGCCACTTATCTGAAGGGACAGATAACCGGCCCTCTCACCGCTGGAACGTCGCTGAAAGATGATAACGGAATCGACATCATCCACAATGAAACGCTTTTCGACGTCCTAGTAAAGGGACTGACGATGAAGGCCCTCTGGCAAATCGAAAAACTAAAGCCGTTTGGAAAACCGGTCATTATTCTTATGGATGAGCCCTCCATGGAATCGCTCGGCTCCGCCTTCTCGGCTGTCTCCTCTGACCTTGTCGCGGAAAAAATCAACGAAATAGCCGACGCCATTCATGAAGCGGGAGGCCTTGCCGGCATCCACTGTTGCGGAAATGCGGACTGGTCTATGATATTCAACGCGCGAATCGATATCGTCAACTTCGACGCTTATGAATACATGGAAAAGGTCATGCTTTATCCAGCCGATATCAAGAAATTTACCGAAAGCGGAGGGGCGCTTGCCTGGGGGATTGTTCCAACCGGTTCATACAAAGGTTCAGAAACGCCGGCACTGCTTCTTTCCAAGCTCGATGCCGGAATAAAGTATCTTGAAAAGCAGGGCATCCCTCGTGAAATCATTCTCCGCCAGAGTCTGATCACCCCGGCGTGTGGAATGGGCAGTCTTAACCCTGAAAAGGCCGAAGCAATCCTGAAACTCCTCCAGCAGGTAGCGGAAGGGATGCAGCTTAAAATTGCCGCACGTTAATCGAACAACGCCAGCGGCAATTTAATTATCGGATATAACAAGTTTATCAAAATTAATTCTCAGGTGCGTAAATTTTTCCGAAAATTTATCTTGACAGAAAAAAAATGGAATAATATAAGCCGCCCATCCAAGCATGAAAATACTGCCGCATCCGCGGCTGAGGCCTTTTGGCTAATCTACAGGCAAGCGGCCGCGTAATATCTTGAATGTCAAAACTACTGTACTCAGGAGGCGATGTGACAAATAATCGCGTTGGGGATGAGGTTATCCTGAAGGGCGAGGAGATCACCTTGAGCTTCGGGGGGATAACGGCTCTCATGTCCGTGAATTTCTCGGTGAAAAAAGGAGAGGTGTTTTCAATCATCGGCCCGAACGGCGCCGGTAAAAGCAGCATGTACAACGTAATCAATGGCTTTTACCACCCACAGCGGGGAAAGGTTATTTTTAAAGGCAAAGAGATAACGCACCTCAAACCATTCCAGATCGCCCGCCTGGGCATTGCCCGAAGTTTCCAGAATATTGAGTTGTTCAAGAACATGACTGTTCTGGAAAACATGATGCTCGGGCGCCATATCCATATTAAATACGGTCTTCTGGCCTCGATGCTCTATTTCGGACCAGGCCGCAAGGAAGAGGTAAAGCACCGGAAACGCGTCGAAGACGTCATCGATTTCCTCGAGATTGAACACATCCGGAAAAAACATGTAGGAACATTGCCCTACGGGCTTCAGAAGCGGGTGGAAATGGCCCGGGCGCTCTGCCTGGAACCGGAAATCCTGCTTCTGGACGAACCGATGGCCGGCATGAACCTCGAAGAAACCGAGGACATGTGCCGGTTTATCGTTGATGTCAACACTGAGTGGGGTGTCACGGTACTTCTTATTGAGCATGATATGGGAGTTGTAATGGATCTGTCCGACAGGATGATGGTTCTCGATTTCGGCGAGAGCATCGCCGAAGGAACGCCGGATGAGATCCAGAAAAACGAAATGGTTGCAAAAGCCTATCTGGGGGATTCAGAGGGCGTATTTCTCGGAAGATAACGGGGGAAACATGGCGGCGGATACATTTCCGAAACTATTGATGGAACGGGCCAAGCGGTACGGATCCGGCAAGATTGCCATTCGCGAAAAGGATCTCGGCATCTGGCAGTCATTCACCTGGCAGGAATATCTTGAAAAGGTCAAATATTTTTCCCTCGGTCTGATCAGCCTTGGATTTGAACCGGGCGACAAGATAGCGGTCATCGGCGACAACAAGCCGGAATGGGTTATTGCGGAACTGGCCGCGCAAGCGGCATGCGGATATGGCGTGGGAATTTATCAGGACTCCATCCTCAAGGAAATTGCCCATATTATCAACCACTCGGATGCGAAGTTTGTAGTTGCCGAAGATCAGGAGCAGTGTGACAAGATTCTCGACATGATCGAAGATCTGCCTAATATTAAAAAGGTGATTTATTACGACCCCAAGGGGATGAGCAAATACGGGGATGAGATTCTTGCCCATTTTCCGGACATCATCGCTCTGGGCAGGGAGTACGAAAAAACCCATCCGGGCCTGTTTGAAAAAAATGTGGAAAGCACCAAAGAGGACGATATCTCCTGGATATGCACAACCTCGGGCACAACAGGGCTTCCGAAACTGGCAATGCTGACTCATAAAAACCTTATCTCCATGGCCTCCAATCTCGGAAAATTTGATCCCAAGTATGAGACAGACAATATCGTCTCTTTTCTGCCGCTGCCTTGGGTCGGCGAGCAGATGATTGCCGTTGCCAGCGGGCTTCTTTTCGGAATGACGGTAAACTTTCCGGAAAGCGCCGAATCAGCCCAGGCCGATTTGAGGGAGATAGGGCCCAATGTCATGTTCTCGCCGCCGCGGGTCTGGGAAAATCTTTGCGCCAGCGTTCAGGTAAAGGTGATGGACGCCTCCTGGCTGAAAAGGGCGATCTTCAACGTCTCCCTGCCCATCGGCGAAAAATGGTCAGAGTATAAATTTGCCAAAAAAACCCCCCCGCTTTATTTCACGATTATTTACTACCTCGCCTATTACGCGGTCTTCAAGGCGCTTAAGGATCGTCTCGGTTTCAGCAATATCCGCTCCGCTACAACCGGGGGCGCCGCGCTCGGTCCGGACACGTTCAAATTTTTCCACGCCCTCGGCATCTCCTTGAAGCAGATCTACGGACAGACGGAAATAGCCGGGATATCCTGCGTGCACAAGGATAACGACATCAATCCGGACACCATGGGTCAACCGATTCCGGAAACTGAAATGAAAATATCGGAAACCGGGGAGATCCTCTCCAAGGGGCCGGCGGTTTTTGCGGGATACTATAAACAGCCTGAGGAAACCGCAAATACGGTCATTGACGGATGGCTGCATTCCGGCGATGCCGGTTATCTTACCCCGGATGGTCATATCGTCGTTATTGACCGCATCAAGGACGTCATGAGCCTGATCGACGGGGTCAAGTTCTCACCGCAGTTCATCGAAAACAAGCTGAAATTCAGTCCCTACGTCAAAGAGGCGGTAACCGTCGGTCACAACCGCGATTTCATCATCGCCATGATCAGCATCGATTTCGGAATTGTTGGCAACTGGGCGGAACGTCACCGAATAAACTTCACCACCTATACCGACCTCTCTTCAAAACCGGAAGTCATCGACCTGATCCAGAGTGAGGCGGAAAAGGTAAACAAGGGCCTTCCGGAAAACGCCCGGATCAGACGCTTTGTCCTGCTTTACAAGGAGCTCGACGCCGATGACGATGAGTTGACCAGAACGGGCAAGGTCCGGCGGCATTATGTAGAGGAAAAATACGCTGAAATCATTGAAGGAATGTACTCCGGCAGTGATTCAATCAAGATAGATGCGACGATAAAATTCCAGGATGGTAAAACATCCACCATTCATACCGTCATGGCGGTTAGAAACGTCTAAGGGGAGATAAAAATATGGAACAGGTAGTGCAGTCGCTCATCAGCGGCATCGTCGTCGGCAGTATTTACGCCTTGGTAGCCTTGGGATTCGTGCTGATTTACAAGTCAACTGCGGTCATCAACTTCGCCCAGGGCGAACTACTGATGTTCGGGGCATATATCTGCCTGACCCTTGTCACAACTATGAAACTCCCCTTTCTCCTTTCTTTTGTTGTTACCCTGCTTGCGGCTGCCATGCTTGGCTTCCTCTTGGAGCGGCTTTTTCTGAGGCCCATGATCGGCGAGCCGATCATCTCCGTCATCATGCTGACGATCGGCCTGGCAAGTTTGATGCAGGGTTTTATTCATGTTATCTGGGGCTCGGATACGATGGTTTTTCCCGCCATTTTTTCTCCCGAGCCGGTGCGCTTCCTGGGAATCGCCATTTCCCAAGTCTATATTTACAGCGTTCTTGCCGCGATAATTTGTCTGGTTTTATTTAATCTCTACTTCCGCTTTTCCAGCTCCGGAATCGCCATGCGGGCGGTCGCCAATGACCAGCAGGCGGCGCAGGCAATGGGCATCAGCATCAGCAAAATCTTCGCCATCGCCTGGGCGATCGCGGCAATCGTCGCCGGCATCGGCGGCATCTTGATCGGCAATATCAACGGCGTCAATACGAGCCTCAGTTCATTCGGCCTCAAGGTTTTCCCCGCCGTGATTCTGGGAGGCCTGGACAGCATCCCCGGCGCCATCCTCGGCGGGTTCATTATCGGCTTGCTGGAAGCCTTGAGCGGGATTTACCTCGATCCGATTTTTGAAGGCGGGACAAAAGAGGTCATGCCGTTTATCGTTCTGGTGATAATCCTGATGATCAAGCCTTATGGACTATTCGGCACGGAAGAGATAGAAAAGATATAGCGGAGGAATTCAATGGCAATAAAATGCGGCGTTTTTAAAACTACTTATGAAGATGACGAAGCAATCTGGCAGACAAAGGTGTCCAAATTCTGGATCGCCGCCCTCATCGTCTTATTGATCCTTTTCCCGTTTGTTTTTCAAGGATCGAAATATTTGCTGCACATAGCCGACAGCGTGCTGATTGCCATCATTGCCGCCTTGGGCTTAAACATCCTTACCGGTTTTACCGGGCAGATATCACTGGGGCACGGGGCATTTATCGGCGTGGGCGCCTATGCTTCCGGTTATTTCATGAACCAGTTCGGCCTGCCTTTTTTTGCCTGCCTGCTGATTGCCGGATTCATCACCGCCATCGTGGGAATGGTTTTCGGCATTCCGTCACTTAGGCTCAAGGGGCTATATCTCGCGATCGCGACCCTTGCCGCACAGGTCATTCTTGAATTCGTCTTTATCCGCTGGCGCAGCGTAACCGGCGGCAGCCAGGGACTGCTCGTTGCGCCGGCAAGCATCGGCGGATTCGAGTTTAACAGCGAATTCAAATTTTACTTTCTCGCCTTGGCCTTTGCCATTCTCGCCGTCCTTACCGCCAAGAACATCGTCCGCACGAAACCGGGCCGTGCTTTCATGGCCATTCGCGACCGCTATATATCGGCAGAGATCATCGGCGTCCCGCTTTTCCAATACAAGCTCCTCGCGTTCGGCATCAGTTCCTTTTTTGCCGGCGTTTCCGGAAGCCTGTGGGCTCACTATATCGGGATCATCACCCCGGAACATTTCAATGTCGTGGTTTCCATCCAGTACCTTTCGATGATTATTATCGGCGGTCTGGGAAGTATCTACGGCACAATCCTCGGCACCATTTTCATCGTTTTGCTGCCGGAGATTCTCAGGGCGATAAGCGGGTCTCTGTCCTCCAGTTATCCGATACTGATCGACATATTTAACGCGCTACGCGAGGGTATATTTGGCCTCGTTATTATAATGTTCCTTATTTTCGAGCCGGACGGGCTTGCCCACCGGTGGAAAATGATTAAAAACTACTGGAAGTTATGGCCATTTTCCTATTAAGGGAAGGCCTGTTGTTGAAGTGATGTTCAGGCGGGGGCAACTCCAAATTTAACGGAAAAACAATATAAGGAGGGTAGTATGAAAAAGGTTCTGTTGGTTGCTTTATCGTTTTTATTGCTCAGTGGTGTCTCTTTCGCGCAGCAGACAATCAAGATAGGCGGTATCTTCGATATAACCGGCGCCACCGGTGACGTCGGGGCGCCTTATGCTGTTGCAGCAAGGGAGTACATCAAATATGTCAACAAACATGGCGGCGTCAACGGCAAACAGATTGACCTGATCGATGTCGATTATGCCTACAAAATCCCGCAGGCCGTTTCCGCTTATAAGGAAATGACTTCAAAGGGCGCGATCGCCATCCTCGGCTGGGGAACAGGCGATACTGAGGCCATGGCGCCGATGGTTGCCAAGGACAAGATTCCGTACATCTCTGCTTCCTACTCCGAACACCTTGTCTTTGAAAAAACGCCTTATAATTTCATCGCCGGCGCCTCCTATTCCGATCAGGCGAGACTCGCCCTGCAGTGGATCAAGGACACCTGGAAGGATAAAAGCCGGGCCCCGAGAGTAGCGTTGCTGTACAATGACACAGGTTTCGGTCGCTCGCCGATTCAGGACGCCGAGGATTTCGCCAAAAAAATCGGCGTCGAAATTGTTGACAAGGAAATAATCGGTCTGCGCGATCTCGATGCCACAACCCAGCTTCTCAACATGCAGAAGAAAAATGCCGACTACGCCATCAACCAGCATACCCTGATGGCAACCGCCACGATCCTCAAAGATGCGAAAAAACTTGGCTTGAAGACAAAGTTCATCGGTCTGAACTGGGCCTTCTCCGAAACATTGATCAAAATGGCTGGCGATGCGGCCAATGGCTTCATGGCACCGATGCCATTCGCCTTCTGGACGGAAACGAATCTCAAGGGCGTCCAGTTAATGCACAAGGTTCACAAGGAAATTTCCGGCAATGATGAACCCCAGCCGGTAAATTACACCCAGGGGTTTATCTCTGCCTATCTGCTTGTCGAAGCGCTGAAAAAGGCGGGCACCAATCTGAGTGGCGAGGGCATCAAAAAGGTCCTGGAGTCCAACAAGTTCGACATGATGGGGCTCAGTGCCGACATTGCTTATAAATCCGATATAAGAAAACCCAACATGGCTGCAAAGATGTATGTTATCAAAAACGGCAAGATCGAACCCTTGACCGCTTTATTGAAGTATTAATTGTTCCTGGAGCAGGCAGGATACCCTGCCTGCTCCTTCCTCACAAAAAAGACTACACGACGGAGCCGTCCTATGCTGAAAATCAATAATGTTGAGGTCATATACGATGACGTTATCCTTGTCCTGAAAGGGATGTCCCTGGAAGCCAAAGAGGGGCAGATAACAGTTCTCCTCGGCGCTAACGGCGCCGGGAAGACTACAACCCTTAAGGCTGTATCAGGATTGTTGAAGTCTGAAGAGGGCGAAGTCACGGACGGCTCCATAGAATTCATGGGAAAGAAGATCAACAATAAAGATGCCGAGGACATCGTCAAAATGGGGATCTCCCAGATTATGGAAGGAAGAAGAATATTCAAGGACCTGACCGTTACGGAGAACCTCATCGCCGGCGCCTATACCCGCAAGGACCGCAATAAGGTAAAGACGGACATTGATCTGGTATTCGACTACTTCCCCAAGCTCAAAGACCGGAAGAACCAGGTGGCCGGGTATATGAGCGGCGGCGAGCAGCAGATGCTTGCCATCGGCCGGGCTTTAATGGCCCGCCCGAAGCTGATGCTGCTCGATGAACCTTCCCTCGGACTGGCTCCCCTGCTGGTGAAGGAGATTTTTGAAATCGTTAAGAAAATTTGTCATGAAGAGAAAACAACCATCCTGCTGGTTGAACAGAACGCCAATCTGGCGCTTTCCATCGGCGATTACGGATACGTAATGGAAATGGGAAAGGTCGTTCTCGACGGCGAGTGCTCAAAATTGAGAGAAAATGAGGATGTCAAGGAGTTCTATCTGGGGCTTTCCGCTGTCGGCGAGAAAAAGAGCTTCAAAGACGCCAAGCATTACAAAAGAAGAAAAAGATGGCTTTCCTAAAAACCCTTTCCGAAATTCTTGGACACGTCTCTATGTATGATTCGAAGAATCGCGAAAATCCTTGCCGAAATGAAATCTATCCGGGGAATTCTTGATCATCCTACGGATCTCTCGGAATTTCGAGAACGTCCGACACCACGGTTGATTGCCGGACTGATACTGATGGGATTCAGTTATCTTATCGGTTGGCCGGCAGTGACCGTATTGACCATTCTTGCTGTTCATTTGCGCGAGCCCCTGATCGCCATCATCGGCTGTCCAACGACCTATGGTATTTCCTGCCTGGTTTTTTTTATAGGCGCGGGGTTAGCCCGTGCCCCCCATTACATGGGAGTCCTAACAAGATATGCCATTGGGAAACTCTTTTTGAAACTCCTCCGATAGGAGTATGTTGGACGTTTCTGCTGTAATATGATGATGCAGTCATTCCTCTCTGAACGGTTGAGTTTTACAGAATGGGCGTAAAATTTTTCCTATATGAGGTAATTGCAAAACTCCCCATTCTTGTCATTCCCGCAACGATTCTGAGCGGGAATCTGGTTCTAACTGCTTGAAAAACCATATTCCCGATAGAGACATTCGGGAATGAC
>JALNYO010000016.1 GCA_023229765.1 Syntrophales bacterium
TCCGGGGTGGGAAAATTGACGAGTGCGCCTCCTGCCTCGAGTTGCCGGATTTCCTCGTCCCAGATTCCCGGTGGGGAGAGTAGGCAGGAGATAACCGGTTTTTTCTGTTTCCATTGCAGGAGGAGTCTGGAAAAGCCCGCTATGGCATCCCTGTTGGCTGACGCGAATACCATTAGCAGCAGAACGCCGTTCACATTGTCATCTTCCATGGCCGCCCCGATGATGCCCTCAATCGCTTGAGTGTTGTACCAGGCGGGTCCCATATCCACGGGGTTCGTGCGCAGGGCAAGGGGGGGAAGCAGGTCGTTGATCAACATCTGAGTCTCCAAGCAAAAAGCGGCTATCTCCAGACCTTTGGACTCGCAGACATCCGCGGCCGCTATCCCGGGGCCTGCCTGACCGGTAAGGATCGCGACTTTTCCTCCGCCGGGAAGCGGGCAAAGGGCCAGGGCGTGCGCTGTATCGAGAAGCCGCTCCGCGCTGTCAACCTGTAGAACGCCCGCCTGTTTGAGCGCCCCTTCGTAGATTTCCTGCTTCCCGGCCAGAGACCCGGTATGGGAAGCAGATGCCTGATTGCCGGTGCGGGAGTTTCCGGTCTTGTAGGCAACAACCGGTTTGGCAAAACGGGCATTTTTCATCGCCGCCAGGAACCTTCGCGGCTCATCCATGCCTTCAATATACAGGGCAATGACCCTGGTTTCCGGATCGTCCATCAGATAGGCGATCATTTCGGGGAAGTCGACATTAAGACGGTTCCCGAGGCCGACTATCTTGCTGAAGCCCACATTCTGTCGCATAGCCAGGAACCCGACCAGATGGGAGACGCCGCCGCTCTGGCTGACGAAGGCGATACTCCCTTTGGGAAGCAAGGAAAACTCGGGGGTAAAGGAGGCATTCAGATCCAATTGGAGGTTGAGCATGCCGAATGTGTTCGGGCCGATAACCGGGAGGTCGGCCGTTCGGGCGAACTCGGCCAGGGAGCTCTGGAGAGCGGCGCCTTCGGGATCGTCGATTTCCTTGAAACCGGCGGTGATCAAGACAACCCCTTTAACACCTTTTTGACTGCATTCCTGGAAGATGCCCGGGACCATTTTTGCGGGCAGGACGATCACGGCCAGATCGATTGCGCCGGGGAAATCCCCGAGAGATGAAAACGCGGGGATGCCCATGATTGAATCGGTTCCTGGGTTTACAGGAACAATCGTTCCTTTAAACCCGCCGGAAGTCAGGCTTTTCATCACATGGAACCCAAGCTTGTCAGGGTTTGCCGAAGCCCCGACCACGGCAACCGCACGAGGATTGAAAAGGCACTCCAGATTTTTCAGCATCACTGAATCGGCCATTGGCTGATCCTCCTGCAATTTTTGGGCGAGAATCTTCCCTGAAAATTGGCAGTAAACAGTGTAGGTAATTGCAAAACTCCATTTCTGTCATTCCCGCGACGCTTCTGGGCGGGAAAGCGAAGCTTAATGTTCATAATCCAGTTTTTAACTCCCTAAAATCATGGATGCCCGACAAGAGCATTCGGGCATGACGAAACGTTTTGCAATTACCTCAGTGAATTTTACGTTGCCGTCTCCCTGCAAGCCCGAATTGCAAGAATTTGCTGCGGACTCCGGTTTGTCGCTATGTAAAGAACGCTACTCCCTTATATTGGCGATGCTGCACAAAAAGGTGCATTCCTCCGTGTCGCTCGCGTTTTTCATGCTGTGCGGCTCCATCGTCGGGAGATAGACGAAGTCGTGGGGCCCCAAAACCTTTTCCCCTGTCGCCTTATCGTTTTCGTCGTAGGACACAACAGAGAGACGTCCCGACAGGACATAGGTGGTCTGGTAATATGAGTGGCTATGAGTCGGCACCTCGCCGCCCGGGCCGACCGTGAAAAAACGCAACCCGTAGTCCGGGGCCTCTTCGGGCCCGGCCTTGGAGAGCCACTGTATCCAAACTTCCTTCACCTGCTGGGGCGCGCCCTTGTAGGAGATGGTCTCGACCTTGGTTTTGAAGACATCCTTGGCATTCATTGCAATCATGGGAAACCTCCTTATTCTGCATAAAAATTGTTATTTGAAGAGGAAATTACCGTTCCTTGGGGAAGTTCCGGAAAGGAACTTCGACTTCTCGAGCTGAATCCACAGCATGGGGGGCTATAAAGGATTGCGTTGTTCTTTGTCAAGATAAAACAGACGCTGATAACCTGACCGCCGTCTGTGTAATCGCCGCATGTATTAAAGTCTTAATCCATTTTAAGTTCGAAAGCTGCGGCCGACTCTCCGGCGAGGTGGCCGGTGGAGAAGGCGGCCTGGAGGTTGTAGCCGCCGGTATCGGCGTCTATGTCCATCACCTCCCCACAGAAGAAAAGGCCGTCAACCAGCCGGGAGGCCATCGTCCGCGGATCGATCTCGGCAAGCGATACGCCGCCTGCGGTAACAATCGCCGAGTTCAGCGGCAGCGGCCCCTTGATGGTAAAGCAGAGCCCCTTCAGCAAAGCGAGGAGCCGTTCACGTTCCGGCGCCGTGATCTGACTTCCCGTCCGTTCCGCCGGGATGCCGCACATTTGGATAAACGGCTCGATCATCTTATGAGGGAGCAGCCCCGCCAGCAGGTTGCGAAAATTTCGCTTGCCGCCCGCGTCGAAATCGCGCTGCAGGCGGGCGCGCAGTTCCTCGAAGGAAAGGGCGGGCTTGAGATCAATGGCGACGCTGACCGGGCCCTCCGCGAGGGCGTCCACCACGGCAAGGCTCATCAGCAGCGTGATTGGTCCGCCTATCCCGAAATGGGTAAAGAGCATCTCTCCCATCCGGCTTTCGATCACCACCCCTTTTTTCCGTATTCGCTCCAGGCCGCGCCCCACATCTTCTTGCGGGACAAAGGCTGGGGAAAAACTGTCAATCTTTCCTCGAAAGGCGGTAAGCCGGACATTCTTCAGGCTTACTCCCTGCATCGACTTGGCCGTCTGAATTTCAGCGACAATCAGCGGAACGAGGGCCGGCCTGGGCTTTACGATCTTGTGTCCAACCGCAGCCGCAAGCAGGAAGCCGTCGCCGTTGGAGCCTGTTTCCTGCCAACTGGCGCCGCCCGCGGCGAGGATTGCCGCCCGGGCCGGCAAAAAACCCTTCCGCGTTTGCACCCCCAAAAGCTTGCCGTTTCCGACAACGATCCTGCTTGCCGGGGAATTTAAGAACAATTCCACCGTGCCCTCTTTCAGATAGCTCCGGAAGGCCCTTACGACATCCGCCGCCTCGTCGGAAACGGGGAAAATCCGTCCGCCCCGCTCGGTCTTTGTTTCGACCCCGAAACGAGCCAGGAAGGAAAGCAGGTCATCCCGGAAAAAGCGGTGAAAAGCGCCGTGTAAAAATCGGCCATTGGGGCCGTACATGGGCAGAAATTCATCGAGGTTGCGGGCGTTGGACAGGTTGCAGCGGGACTTTCCACTGATCAGGATTTTCTTGCCCAGTCCCTCCATTTTTTCGAGCAGGATGACCTTTGCCCCCAGCTCCGCGGCCCTGCCGGCGGCCATCATCCCCCCCGCACCCCCGCCGATCACGATAACCCGATTGCCCTCCGGCTCAGCCATGCCCGGCAAGAAGTTTTTCTGATCATGTTTAATAATTGCCCGCCCGGATACTGGTTGGATGTTGCCTTGCCTTTCTGCCTTCAAACCCTGTCCCTCCCGGAGATGATCATATTGCGCAGCTCTTCCCAATCGATATCGTTGTGAAGACAGTCATAACGTTCCGCCACAATGACCTGGGGGATAAGCCGCCGCCCTTTCAGATGTACGCCTCTGCCGGTTATCCTTGTTGATTTGATGCCCCGTTCGATCTCGTAGGCGCAGGCCGCGCCGATCGCCGCCCGGATATCCTTTCTTTCGGTAAGCCGTTTCGTAAAATTGGTGCTGGGGGAGATGTAGAACTGCCAGCCTTTCTCCTTGCACAAAGCGAGAATCTCGCCGCAGCGGCAATCTCCGCACTTCATGCAGAGAACACCTTCATTTTTGGAGAAATGGGCGCGGCATTTATCCCCTATCAGGCAATGGGGTAAAATGACCGCTTTTTCGGAGGGGGGAAGCCGGTCGAACTCTTCACGATAGCAGGAATTGACGTTCCCGGCGATGTCCAGGCCGATCCCCAGCCGGTTCAGAAAAGCCCGAAAAGGATAGAACAGCAGCGTAAAGAGCAGCCTCAACTTTCTTGAAATACTTGTCATCGGATATTACCCGTCCTCATGAAAAAATTTTTAAACTTGGAGAACCCGCTGAATCCTGGACCTGAAAGTTTCACGGGGATAGCATAAAATAAATGGGGAAAGCAATTTTTTTAGCTCTTTATGACTACCATCGGGGCAATATCTATGTTATAGGCGCACTCGTTTACGTTTATTTTGTGGACATTAAGTTCGCTATCCCCTTTAAAAGGCCTCGGAGCGCTGAATTTGGACTTGAATTCCAGAAAAATCGTCTTTGTGGTGAATCCCCATTCGGGAAACGGAAAAACGGGCCGGGAGTGGCCGCGGATCAGCCGGCTGGCCGAGGAGATTCTGGGTCCGTTTCAAACCTGCCTTACCAGAGGACCGGGCGATGCCACTGACTTGACAAGGGGTCTTCTTCTTGAGGGAGCGGACATTATCGTCTGCGTCGGCGGGGACGGCACGCTCAACGAGGTCATCAACGGTTTTTTTGATGATGACGCGCCAATCCGCAAGGGGGCTCTCCTCGGCTTCATTCCCAACGGCACCGGCTGCGATTTTGCCCGCACCTTTCCCGCTGTGTCCGGAATAAGGCCCGCACTGCAAGCGATAAAAACCGCCTCCACGCGAACGATAGATCTCGGACGCATCCGTTTTCGAAGTCATCAGGGCGGCACAACCAGCAGATATTTTCACAACATCGCGAGTTTCGGCATGGGAGGAGAGGTCGTCGAGAGGGTAAACCGCACGAGCAAGGCCTTTGGTCCTTTTGTCACCTTTATCTGGGGGACACTGCTGACGCTGTTTTCTTACAAAAAAAAGGGGGTCACGATCGGCGTGGATGACGGCAAAAAGTTTACAAAAGACATCTTTCATATCGCCGTCGCCAACGGCCGTTACCAGGGCGGCGGGATGCTGGTTGCGCCCGATGCGATGATGGACGACGGCCTTTTTCATATAACGGTAATAGGCGCCATGAGCCTGCCTCTTGTTCTCCTGCGCTTGCCGAAACTCTACAACGGAAAGATAAAAAGCATCTCCCAGGTCTTCGTTACAACCGGCAAGCAGGTAAGCCTGTCCTCCGACGGACAGGTTCTGTTCGATATTGACGGAGAACAGCCCGGAATTTTGCCGGCGGTATTGGAAATTGTCCCGGCGGCCATCGAGATGATCGTGAAAAACTGACCAATAACTCCCTTGTGCTGGGGAATTCTTCCGCACTTTCCCCCGGAAGAATCGCTACCGGCTGTTTCCGTTTTCCAAAATACCAAGACAATTTATCAATGGTTTCAACAATGAAAGGCAGATGCTTTTTTTGGCAAGCATATTGCTTTAGCTGCGCCGTACGTATTGAGCCGGAAAGGTTAAAAGGATCTGGGCGCAGGGATGATGAGATGAGGCATTTATTTTTTCCCATGGCTGTTTTGATGTTTTTTTGCGGCTCTGTGTTGTTTGCCGCAGAAGATTTTTCCAGGACAACCCCCACCCTTTCCCGAAAGACCGTTATGGTTGCCGCCGGACAGGTTATAAAGATTTCCGACTCTTTCCTGGTCATAGAGAGGAAGGTGAAGGAAGAAACGGAAATGATGGAATTTAAGCTGGAAAAGCCGCTGCGCACGATCGTAGTGGGGGACCAGGTCAAGGTCAGCTACCGGCAGGAAGAGCTGCGAAATGTTGCGTTGCGGGCAGTAAAAGCGAATAAAACAGCCGTCCGCAAGTCCCCCCAGAAAACAAGCAAAGGGGTCCCCGGGGCGGCGGCGCCGGTTGCAGCTTCCACAGTTAAATAGTTTTTTGCCTTCAGATTATTGGTGAAGGCGGGCATATCCTTTCGCTCTTCAGTTGCGGCGCGGAAGGAAAATTAAAAACAAAGAGGAGGAAAGTAAGATGAAGCGTTTAATGGTATTGGTTGTTGGGTTAGTTTTCATGTTCTCCACCTTCGCGATTGCCGCTGAGAAACCGGCAGCAGCGGCTCCCGCGGCAGCAGCGGTGTCCGAACCGGCTAAGGATGCGGCGGTCGAGAAAAAGGAAGTGAAGAAGGTCAAGAAGACCGCCACCAAGAAGACCGCCACCAAGAAGACCGCCGCCAAGAAGGCGGCGGCAAAGAAGGTAGAGAAGAAGGATGACGCAGCGGCTCCGGCCACGAAGTAATTCCTGTTTTCTTTTTCAGACGTCAAGGGGCGCGGGGGTTTCCCCGCTCCCCTTTCGTTTTTTATCGGCTCTGCCTTTTTGTAAACATTATGAGGCAATTGCAAAACCATTTGTCATTCCCGAAAGCGAAGCTTAATGTTCATAATGTCTCTATCGGGAATACAATTCCTCATCTTTAAATAATTCCGGTAAATTGCATTGATTTTGTTAGATTATTATCCTATATGCCGGCCATGGAGTCATCCATGCTTGCAAAAGAAGTAATCAACCGGAGAATTGAACGATGACTATCCGCCTGCGTTTGATAATCGTGACCGTACTGGGTCTGATAGTCACGATGGCGCTGTGGGGCTGGGTGCAGATTCGGGCGCTGGATCTTATTCTTGTGGAACAGCAGGGAAAAAGGCTCCTGAGCGTCGCCGAAACGGTAAGTTCCTATTACAGCCATTTCCCGACCGGACAGGGCCTCTCCACCCTGGACGCCACTCTCAAAGAGCAAATTCAAACCGATTTTCGCCTGGCGCGCATCGACATTTTTACCGTTGTCAATTACGATATCGACTACATAGAGTATGTGGCAGGCGCCGGGCGTGTCCGGTATGAATGGCCGGATGAACTGGCAAGTTCCGTTGCCGCAGCGCGCAAGCCGATGTACATCAGGCTCAAAACAGAGGAGGGGCCGGCAGCCGGCTTACTTTATCCGGGAATATCCCGTAAATCAGGGAAAACAAGGTTCGTTGTCGGGGTAATAGCCTTCAGCAAAGGCAATGCAGAAATTCTGGCGAAGGCTCAGCGCCTCCTTTATATCAGCGCTGCCGGTTTGCTGCTTGTCATTCTGCTAGTGCTTGCGGCAAGCTACCGCTGGATTATCGATCGGCCGCTGGGAGTGATTATCGGCACGATTGATGGGTTCCAAGCAGGGAAATACCGGGAGCGCATTCCGATCAGCCGGAAAGACGAGCTGGGGCGACTCGGCGAACATTTCAATGCGATGGCCGAGGAGATAGAGCAGGTTATTGCCAGAAACGTGCAGTTAACGGGGAATCTCGAGATTCTGGTACGGGAGGAAACGCAAAAGGCCGTCGAACTGCAGAAAGAGGTGAATCAGCTTCAGCAGCTCGCCGCGATGGGCTATCTGACCGCCACCCTGGCCCATGATCTTGGCACGCCGCTCCATTCCATTGCGGGATTAACCTCGCTGCTGCGTGAGAAAGGAGAATGGCCGCCGGATGCGGTCAGAAAACTGGAGCTCATTGCCCAGCAAACCGGCCGTCTGCAGGCGATCATCAAAAAGGTGAAACAGGCCACCCGTCCTCCGGAGGTCCATTTTGACACAGTTGACATAACTGATATTATTAACGAAACAGTGTCTCTTGCCGAACCGCTCGTCATTAATGCGCGAACGGAGATAACAGTTAATTGCGAAAAACATCTGCCGCCCATCCATGCCGACCGCCACCGGGTACAAACCGCCATCTTCAATATCTTGCAAAACTCGCTGGACGCGATGCCCTCGGGCGGACGTATAACCGTTGCCGCCGGCGGCAACGCTGACGGCAAAGAACTGTTTATTTCCATCTCCGACCAGGGCGCCGGCATTCGCCCGGAGATTATGGAGAAGGTATGCGAACCTTTTTTCTCCACGCATGCAGATGAGAGCATGAGGGGGCTCGGACTGGCAATTGTCCGTGATATCGTAAAGATACATGGGGGAAGGATGACGATTGACTCGTCTGCCGCAGCAGGAACGGAAGTCCGCCTCTATTTTCCCGTCAGATTATAGCGGATTATCTTTGCATGCAGCGTTTTTCGGTCAATTCCCAATAACAGGGCGGCCCGGCTCTGGTTCCAGGAGGCTCCCTCCATGATCTCAAGTATCTGCTGCCGTTCGGCTTTTTCCAGGGGAGACAGCCCGGGTTGCTCATCTTGCTGAGCTATCCGGAGCTTTTCGGGAAGATTCTCCGGTAAAATCAAGGCAAAAGGCGACAGCAGCAGGGTCTGACGGAGGACATTTTCCAGCTCGCGGACGTTGCCTGGCCAGTCGTAACCAATAAAACATTCCATCGCCTCGTCGGAAATGCGAACCGAGGAATAACCCCATTTCTGCAAAAAGGAGTCAAGCAATTGCGGGATGTCCTCCTTATGATCGCGTAGCGGCGGGGCATGAAGGCGTACAACAAAGCGAAACAGCAAATCGGAGCGGAACCGCCCGTCGGCAACATCCTTTTCGATGTTCCGGTTTGCCGCCGCCACCACCCGAACGGAAACATGCATTGTACTGTTGCCGCCAAGTCTTCTGATTTCACCACTTTGCATGAAACGCAGCAGTTTGCCCTGAAGGGCGGAGGACATTTCGGTGATCTCGTCCAGGAAAATAGTGCCCGTCTGCGCCGCCTCCAGCAGTCCCTGGTGTGAATGATCCGCCCCGGTAAAGGCCCCCCGCTCGAATCCAAAAAGTTCCGATTCCAGCAGCGTCTCCGGGATCGCCCCGCAGTTGACTGTCAGAAACGGCTTATCCCGGCGGGCGCTGAGCCTGTGCAGGGAATTTGCCGTAAGCTCCTTGCCGGTGCCGCTTTCGCCGCTGATCAGCACGCTTGCCGAAGCATCGGCCACCCGGGCGATCTGTTTGTAAAAATCAACCATCACCGCGGATGAACCGATAAACTGAGGTTCCTGCCGCATCTCACCCTGTCTCTGCAGGGAAAGCTGCCGCAGCTTCCGGACGTCGAGCACCTTGCGCACCATCTCCCTGATCGCGTCCGGCGAAAACGGCTTGCTGATGTAATCCCACGCCCCTTCCCGGAGCGCCTCCATCGTTGTCTCCAGGGAGCCGAATGCCGTCATCAAGATCACCGGCAGCTCTGGTCTTTTTGCATGCACCTGGCGCAGGAACTCCAACCCATCCATATCCGGCATGCGAATGTCGGATAAAATGAGGTCATACTCGGAAATTTCCCCCTCAAGGACATCCCGGGCGGAGGTAAAATAATTAACCTCATAACCGGATCTGAGCAGAGCCTCTTGCAAAAACTCACAGGCCACGGCGTCGTCATCGACAACAAGGATGCGGATTGCCTGCTTTTTCTTATCCAAGCCCTTTTTCTCCCATATAGCTTGCCAGATCGGCAACGCGGCAGGAGTAGCCCCATTCGTTGTCGTACCAGGCGACGACTTTGGCCATATTGCCCCTGAGTACCTGGGTGAATTCGACATCGACGATCGAGGAGTGGAAATTCCCCTTGAAGTCCATCGAAACAAGCCCCTTCTCTTCGCAGTCCATGATTCCCTTGAGCTGTTTTTTTGCTGCTGCGCGGAGCGTGTCGCGGAGTTCCTCCGTTGTGGTCTTCTTCTTCAGCTCGGCGGTGAAATCGACGATCGATACCGTCGGCGTCGGCACCCGGAGCGAATAGCCGTCAAAGCGGCCGGCCAGCTCCGGAATGACGAGGGACAGTGCTCTGGCCGCGCCGGTGGTGGTCGGGATGATGTTCACCGCCGCCGCGCGGGCCCGCCGCAGATCCTTGTGCGGGGCATCCAGGATGCGCTGGTCGTTCGTGTAGGAGTGAATCGTCGTCATCATCCCCTTTTCGATGCCGAAGGCCTTATGCACAACCAGCACCGGGGGCGCCAGGCAGTTCGTTGTGCAGGAGGCGTTCGAGACGATATGGTGCGTCTGCGGGTTGTAATCCTTGTGGTTTACCCCCATGACAATCGTGATGTCTTCCTCCTTGGCAGGGGCGCTGATGATCACCTTCCTGGCTCCGGCCTCAAGGTGCGCCGAGGCCTTCGGCCCGGTCAGGAAAAGCCCGGTGCTCTCGATGACGATATCCACCCCCGCATCGTCCCACGGGATGGCGGCGGGATCGCGAAAGGCAAAGCTCTGGATTTTTTTGCCGTTGATCAGCAGGGCCTCTTTGCCGATGGCCACCTCGCCCGCGTAAATGCCGTAGTTGGTGTCGTATTTGAACAGATGGGCGTTCGTTTCGACATCGAAGAGATCGTTTACGGCAACGACCTGCAGGGTGTCGGGATAACGCTCCAGAACAGCCTTTAAAACCTGGCGCCCAATCCGGCCAAAACCGTTTATGCCAAGGCGAATCATAAAAACCTCCCTCTTTAGTTTAGTTGTCGTCAATCCGGTATTTGTTTTCCACCAGCAGATCGCAGCGTGTCTGGAGCACCTCGTGCATCCGGGCGTTGTCAAGGGCAATCGCGCTGAGATTGGCCGCCGCCTTCAGAAACTTGAGTTCATCTTCATTGAACTGCCTCACCCGGTCGGAATAGACGCGCAAAACGCCGATCGCCTTTTTCTCCAGCAGCAGCGGCACGACGAGCACGGACTTTATCCCCTCCGCCTTGGCCTTTTCCCCGTACTGGAAATCCTTGTCCGCCTGGACATCCTCTATCCAGATGATCTTTCCTTTTATCGCCTTGCGGTCAAGGCCGCTTTCATCGAGGAGGATCGGCCCCTTGTGGATGTACCCTTGTGAGAGGCCGCTTGCCGCCCCCAGGACAAGCTGTTTTTTGCGCGCATCTAAAAGGCGGATGCTGCCCGCCTTGACCCCGACTGCTGCAACTACGCTCTGCACGATCTTCTCCAGAACCTTCTTCGTATCCAGAGAGCCATTGATCGCCTTGGCAACCTCGTACAGGGCAGCAAAATAATCGGTATTCCTCTCCTTCATGGCTTCACCTCCCTAAGTTTTTCTGCTTGTAAACCTTTGCTTGAAAACGCGGTTTAATGTTCATAAAATGCATGCGTAAATTTTTGATATACAATGATCCTTCTTTGTGACGGCGTGCCTTAATGAGTGTCTCATCTTGGCAAATGTTCAAAAAAACAGAGCCCGCCGCCGGTTCTCCTTCTGCCGATCAAGCCCCTTTTCTCCAGCGTAACAAGATGAACGTAGCTTTCGTTCAGGGCGAGCAGACGGTCAAAAACAGGCAGGCTGTTTCCAAAGATAAACTGGGAAACCTGCCTTGCTGTTTTCGCCCCCTCATCGAGGGCCTGAAAGGCAAGCAGCGATCTTTCGGCGTGATGTTTGCGGACATCGGCAATCCTTCCCCGGAGATTGGTAAAGGGACGCCCGTGCGAGGGCCAGATGGTCTCAATCTCCAGTTCCTCTACCTTGGTCATGGAGTCAAGAAAGCTCTCCAGCGGATGAAATTTGGGGTCGATCAGATCAGGGCTCAGATTCGGCGTGATATGCGGGAGGATGTGGTCCCCGGAGATCAAGGCGCGTTCCGCGGGCAGGTAAAACGAGAGATGACCGCGGCTGTGGCCCGGGGTTGCGACCACTCTCAGTTCCCGGTCGCCGGCAACAAGCTGTTCGCCGTCGGACAGATGGCTGTCGGCGGTAAAAGGCAGGGTCGCCTGCTCAAAGGAGGTGAAGGTGCTGGCAATTTCCCCAATCGTGGCTTTATCAAGGCCGTGCTCTATGCAGAAGGCCTCCATCCGCCAAACGCGACCGTCATCCAGAGCAAACGTGCGAATCGTCTGCGCGTCAATTTCCGAGAGGCTGATCGCTGCCCCGGAACGTTCTTTGATGAGGCCCGCCAGACCGCAGTGATCCATATGAAAATGGGTGATAAAAATCCTGCGACATTCCTCCAGCGTCAGCCCCGCCTGGGACAGCGCTTCCTCAAGCGCCGGCAGGACCCCGGGCAGGTTGGGACCGGTATCAATCAGCGTGAAGCCCTTTTTTTCCAGGAACAAAAAAACGTTGACATGGGTCAGCCGAAAAGGCATGGGCAACCTGATCAGAAAAATTTCCTTCGCCACTTCCCGCACCGCTTTATTCAAATTAACCTCCTTAAGGATTGCTCCTGATTTTTCTACAAAAGGGCGGCGCCGATTGCCCCCGCCAACTGAGCGTAAGAAGAAACTATCAGCGGATAGCCAAGCGCTTTTTCCAGCGCCTGGACAACCCCCGCATTTTGAGAAACTCCGCCGGTCATCATCACCGGCGCCCTGATGCCGATCCGGGTTGCCATTGCCGCCACCCGGGAGGCGATGGCCTCATGGATGCCGGCAATAATGTTTTCCCGAGTTTCCCCTTTAGCGATCAGCGAGATCACCTCCGATTCGGCAAAGACGGTGCAGGTGCTGCTGATCTTCGCCGGTTTTTCGGCGCTCAGGGAGAGCGCGCCGAATTCATTCAGATCGGCCTCCAGGGCGCGCGCCATTACCTCAAGAAAACGGCCCGTGCCTGCCGCGCACTTGTCGTTCATCGTGAAATTCGTCATCCGGCCTTCTTCGTCTATGACGATGGCCTTGCTGTCCTGGCCGCCGATATCGATCAGCGAGCGCACCGAAGGATCGAGAAAATGCGCCCCGGTTGCATGGCACATCAGTTCCGTTACCATCTTGTCCGCGATTGCCACGCTCTTGCGGCCGTAGCCGGTCGCAATGATCCGCTCCACATCCGTCTGCGCCAGGGAAAGAGAAGAAAGCAGTTCATCAAGCACCCTGCGTCCCGCCGCCTCGGCGTTATAGCCTGCCGCAATCACGTTGGTTCCCAAAAGACGTCCGTCTTCCATCACTGCGGCCTTGGCCGTATTGGAACCGATATCGATCCCTGCCTTCAAACCCATAAAGCCTTGCGCCCCTTCAAACTATTCCCCATCACAAATCCTATTGTCATTGTCCGCTTTTAGTCAAGGGCGACGGCTGAAACCAGCGGTCCTTGCCGCCTTCGTAGAACCACTTGTCCGGAAATCCGCGTCGGCTGATGAAACTGGGGTTGTCGGCCCAATTGAGCAGTTCCTCGTAGGCTTTGTAGATTTTGCGAAACATCTCCGCATCCCCGCCGAGATCCGGGTGATGGATCTTCACCTGCCGCCGGTAGGCGTTTCTTACTATCTTGTTCAGCTCTTCGGAACTAAGGCTGGATTTATCAATATCCAGATATACCAGCGCAGTGGGATTGATATCCGGCATTTGCCTAATATGCGGTTTTACATCCAGCATTGTTACACGATTTCGGACGGCGTTATCGAGAACGTGGAGCGTTGCGAAGTGCCGTTTTTTTGTTCGTTGTTGTTCTTTCCACCATGTTTCTCCCAGAATATTGGCCATCACGCCGAAATCCTCACCGGGGCTTTTCCCTGCCGAACGGGGGTATAAAAAACTGTATATATCTCTCTGTCCCCAGGGCAATATATCCATGATTATCAGATGTTCGGAAAAGTAAAAGGTTGCGTAGCGGGTGTTTAACGCCTGCAGGAGGCCGCAGCGCATATCGAGTCGTTGGTGAAGCTTCTGTCTGCACTCAACGGAGCAGTATCTTTTTCGCCCCATGTTCTCGGTTGTCCCGCAGGACAGGCATCTCCTCGGTTCTTTGCCCTTGTTTGCCAAAACAGCCAGCGCCTTCATGTTCAGTAGCTTTTCCTCCAACCATAAATATCAAACTGCTTTTTATAAATCCCGATAGCTGCGACGCAGCGCTGCTGTCGGGGGAAATAAGTAATTTGCACCGAGAGGGTCTTTGAGAACCCCTAAGCATCCGAGACGGATCATCCCTACCGAGATTGTCTCCGGATGTCATCGGATAGTCTGTACCATTTCTGGACTCCATTTTCGAGCCGGTAGTAATGCAGCAGATACGCAACCGCCAGGACAATCAGCAGCCCGGAAAGAACGAAACACAAAACGGAAGGGTATAGCATGGCATACCCGAGAGAAAGCAAGGCAAACAGGCAAACGAACAGTGTCACCAGCAGATGAACCAGTCTTTCGTGCTGCATCCACTCGATCCGTTTGTCGTGACGGGCAAGCAGTTCCCGTAACGCTTCCGGGGGGAGATTCTTTGCCAGTGCGTCTTGCACAAAGAGCTCATGACGCTTCATGGAGTCAATCATACCATTCGCCTTTGTCAATGCTATGATTCATCTTCTTTCATTCTCATCTTCCGGAACTGATAATGATCCTGATTTAGGATGTTAACGCAACGCGCGATTTTTTACCAGTCAATCATTGTCATGTGTCAAGATATCTCTTGACAAGCAAAAACAGCATCCCTATACTGCCGAAACAAAAAAGGAAGTCTTATCAAAATCAAATCAAACAGACTCTGGAGCGACGTGAAAAAAGCCGGGATAAAAGTCGATTTGTTCAAATTATCCCCTGATCAGGCAAATAGATGCTCTGGTTTGGTTAAAAAGGAGCGGGATATCCTGAACGGACTGGAGGGCCTCATAGGTTCAGGTAATAGCGAGGCCCTCGCCAATGCAGCCGGGTCGCTGAAATCGAACTTTGCCCAAACCTATTTCGTGTTCGGCGACTTCTCCGGTCTGCAGTAGGTTTTCATCCCTTTATTTAGTGAGCCCACCTCTCTGAACAGGTCATAATCGAACCCTTTGATACTGAGGATTGCAATAATCTATTCCGATCATGAAAAATGAAATTATTATCAAGAAAATCCATTCATCCGCTAAATCCAGCATCAGGGGGGAGATATTTCAAACCAGCGCTCTTATAGCTTTGATTGTTGTGGTCTTTTTTGGTTTTTTACTCTCAACAGTTCTTTATTATTCTGAAATATCCAAGGCGCGTGCCGTCATTGAGCGAACGAATCGCGCCTTGAACCTTTTTGTTGAAGGGCAATTTACAGAAATAATCAACACCATTGAGGTACTGGAAGAGAATAAGGAAATTCGGGAGGCAATGACACTAACTAAAGAGGCTCAGCAGCGCATATTGGATGGGTACCGGTCTATTGCCAAGGTCAACAAGAATATTACATATATATATTCAGGTTACGAGAACGGTCTGATGCTGATAAACGATTATACCCCGCCCCCAGGATATGATCCGGCCACCCGCCCTTGGTATCGGGCGGCGATGGCAACCAGACCTGAGACGTCAATCGGTCTTCCCTATCAGGAAATTAAAACAAAAGAGTGGCTGATTTCGACCAGCAGAGCCCTGAAACAGTCCGCAGGCGGGTATGGCGGTGTGGTGGCTGTTGATTGTTCAATTGATCAGATTGCCGACCTTATTGCTCAGCACGGCGAATACAAAACGGAATTAAGTTTTGTGATGGACAGGTCCGGGAAAATTATCATGCATCCCGATCAATCCTTACTTAACAAATCGCCCCGGGAACTGACGGAATCATTACAACATTACAGCAACGGAAATTTTACATACCGCAACGACAATGATGTGGAATGCATCGCCCATTTCAGCCGCATCGTTTCCACCGGCTGGACGGTCGTGACAATGGTCGAAAAGAGGGACGTGCTCCACCCGGTAATTTCGAAAGTGTTGTTTATTATCGGCCTTACCGGTTTTATCGCCCTGTTTTTGGGATTTCTGCAGAGTATTGCGCTGAGCAGACGTTTGTCCCGCCCGCTGGTTGAACTGGCCAGCAAAATCAAGGATGTTATTGCCGGAAAAGCTTTGTCTGTTGACGAATATGTCTATCCGAACAACGAAATCGGGATTATGGCCCGGGAAGTCGGCAAGCTGGCGGAAGAAGAACTTAACGCTAAAATCCTTGAACTTCAAGCAAAGGAAGAAAAATACCGCAGTGTCATGGATTTGATGTTTGACCCCTATACAGAGGTGGACCTGTCAGGAAATTTTATCTTCGTCAATGAATCCATGTGTCGCAACCTCGGATATGCGCGGGAAGAACTGATCGGGAAGAGTTTTAGCCTTATCGTGCCCGCGGATGAGCAAAAGGCCATGTTCACTGCCTATAACACCGTGTTCCAAAGCGGAGAACCCAATAAAGGTTATTCCCACCGGATCCTGAAGAAGGATGGCAGCATAATATTTGCTGAGGTTTCCATCGATTTGCGCAGGAATGGTCGGGGCGAGGTTATTGGTTTCAGGACTATCAGCCGCGATATAACCGAGCGCAAGCGCATGGAGGCGGAAATCCTTGCCTCCGCAGTCACCGATCAGCTCACAGGCCTGCATAACAGAAGGGGATTTTTATCCCTTGCGGGGCAACAGTTAAAATTGGCGGAAAGGAATAAGTGTGGCCTGCTGCTCTTTTTTGCCGATCTGGACGGATTGAAATTGATCAATGATAAGCTGGGCCACGAGCAAGGGGATAACGCCCTCATTGAAGCGGCAACCGTATTTAAAGAGACATTCAGAACCTCCGACATTCTTGCTCGTCTGGGAGGAGATGAGTATGCCGTCCTTGCCGTTGATTTAACCGAGGAAAATTCACAGATATTTACCGCCCGGTTGCAGTCTCTGATTGATGCACGAAACAATCTCGAAAACAGGAGATACCGACTTTCAATCAGTTTGGGTTACTCTTTCTATAATCCCGAAAGTCCCTGTATTCTTGAAGAACTCATGGCCTCCGCGGACAAATTGATGTATGAGCGGAAGCAAAATAAGAAGAGCGTCGATTCCCACACCGACAAAGGGCCTGTCCGGGTGAGCCGCGGCAGTACGGACCAGATAATCCCCCAGACCGAATCCCAGGTCAACGGCGATGGGAGCCGATCTCCTGAAGACCGGCTCCCACAGGATGGGCCTTGGAAGGGTCCGCCAGCCGGCCAGCGGGGCCAGTGAGAAGCGATGATCGCATTCGCGTTTATACAGCATGGCACGCGTGTTCTACTGTCTCGTCTCACCACATAAGACCGCCGTTGTAAAAGAGGGAAGCTGGGGTAAGGCGGTCCGGAAAAATTGGCGGCAGCCTCATGGCTCAGTTGTGCTCGCGGGTTTTATTGAATGTTATTCCGGGCCAGTCCTCTTTGACAAAACCGAGGCGCCATTCGCTCGTAGTCAGATAGGTGAGGTGGCCGTCGGCGTCGAGGGTGAGGTTGTTCTGGTTCTTCTTTTCAAAATCCGCCAGCATTTTTTTGTCGTCGCAGGTCACCCAGCGGGCCGTTGTGTAGTCGATCGTTTCGTAGGAGGCGTCAACCCCGTATTCCGTCTTGAGGCGGGCCATCGTCACGTCGAACTGGAGGACGCCGACCGCCCCGAGGATATAGTCATTGCCCGCGAGCGGCTTGAACACCTGCACGGCCCCCTCCTCGGAAAGTTGGGTCAGCCCCTTCTGGAGCTGCTTGATCTTCAACGAGTTTTTGACGAGCACCCGCCGAAAATGTTCCGGGGCAAAGTTGGGGATGCCGGTAAACTGCATAACCTCGCCTTCGGTAAAGGTATCGCCGGTCTGAATCGTGCCGTGGTTATGGATGCCGATGATGTCCCCCGGCCAGGCCTCTTCGACGTTGGTGCGATCCTGCGCCATGAAGATCGTCGCGTTGGCAAGGACGATTTCGCGGCCGATCCGGTGGTGCATCACCTTCATCCCGCGGGTGAATTTCCCCGAACAGATCCGGAAAAAGGCGATCCGGTCGCGGTGGGCAAGATCCATGTTCGCCTGAATCTTGAAGACAAATCCGGAAAATGTCTCCTCAAAGGGTGAGACCGCTCTGGTGGTCGTCATCCGGGGGCCGGGTGCGGGCGCCATTTCGACAAAGGCGTCAAGCAGCTCCCGCACGCCGAAGTTGTTGATCGCGCTGCCGAAAAATACCGGGGTCTGGCCCCCCTTGAGGTATTCCTCCATCGAAAACGGGCTGGAAGCCCCGGCGATCAGCTCGATATCCTCCCGGAGCCGCCCGGCGCTGCTGCCCAGCAGATCGTCCAGCCGGGGATCGTCCAGATCGGTAATCGTGATTCCCGCTTCCTTGCGGCTGTCCTTCCCCGGGGTGAACAGGTGGAGGGAGCGGCGGTAGATGTTGTAAACCCCCTTGAAGTCCTTGCCCATCCCGATCGGCCAGGAAAGCGGGACGCACTCGATCTGGAGCTTGTCCTCAATGTCGGAGAGGATATCCATCGGCGCCAGGCCGTCGCGATCAAGCTTGTTTATGAATGTCATGATCGGCGTGTTGCGCATCCGGCAAACCTCCATCAGCTTTTCCGTCTGCGGCTCAACCCCCTTGCCGCTGTCGATTACCATCAGCGCGCTATCCACGGCGGTAAGCACGCGGTAGGTGTCCTCGGAGAAATCCTGATGGCCAGGGGTGTCGAGGAGGTTGATCTCAAAATTCCGGTAGTGAAACTTCATCACGGAGGTTGTAACTGAGATTCCCCGCTCCTTTTCGATCGTCATCCAGTCGCTCGTCGCGTGGCGTCCGGCCTTTCTGGCCTTCACCGCCCCGGCCAACTGAATCGCCCCGCCGAAGAGGAGCAGTTTTTCGGTCAGCGTTGTTTTCCCGGCGTCGGGATGGCTGATGATCCCGAAGGTGCGGCGCTGCTCGATCTCCTGCCTTCGCCGGCGCTCGTCATTGAATGTCGCAGGCGTCTCCGCGGCTGTGTCTTCAATTCCCATATGGTGTACCTGTCCCCAAGTTGCATGAATAAAAAATCCCCAATCGCCTCCCGGCACAGGGGACTAAAACATCGTAAATCCGCGGTTCTTCTATATGATGAGGGGAATATTGTCAAGTCTTTTCGCTTGCTGCGGCGCTGCCTTCCCTGATCATGATTCTTCACGGTTGCACAAAAGACGGCAATGGTTTATTTAACCAAAAATAGGGCAGTGAGATGACCTGTGGCGCATTTATCGATGGCAACGATGTTGTAACTATTGATGATATAAATATAAATTGTTTCAGGCTGAAAGCATCCGCATGACAGAGCAAAACCACACCAACGTAAAGACGATTTTCGCCCTATCCATGCTGCATTTTACCGCTGATTTCCTTGAGCAAGAGGCGCTGTTTACAGGAGAGATAATTGTTTTTACAATGGAGGCAATTGCAAAACCATTTGTCATTCCCGAATGTCTCTATCGGGAATATGGTTTTTCAAGCAGTTAGAACCAGATTCCCGCCCAGAAGCGTCGCGGGAATGACAGAATTGCGAGTTTTGCAATTAGCTCAATGGTGTTTGCTATGTCAAAAGCATGGCTTGTAAACATTTATTGAGGATGAAGGCATGATTAAAGTTCTTAATCTTTTTGACGAAATTCCCTCGGAGCGAACAAAAGAGGCATTTCAGGACATTCTGCGGGCTGAAAACTTGCGGATCGAGCGGATTGTCTCCCATGGCGAAGCATCGCCGGAGGGTTTCTGGTACAATCAGCAGGAAAATGAATGGGTTCTGCTGCTTGCGGGAACGGCGGAACTTTCTTTTGCAGATGGCCGGAAGATCGCGCTCGCTCCGGGTGATTGCCTCCTCATCCCCAGGCATGTGCGCCACCGCGTGGAAAGGACCGACCCGGGGCAGGATACGATCTGGCTGGCTATCCATTTTGGCGGGGAACAGGCGGGGACTTAGTTTACTTGAGGGTGTACAATTTAAGACTGGAAAGTGATAAATGGCACAACTTCAATCCCAAATACTTGTTATCTTTGACTACTCAGGCACTCTGAGCATCGAAGCGCCCGATTTCGGACGTCCGGAAAATCTTGCCAGCGCTCTCGAAGCAAGCGGTCTTGCTGCTGTCGGCGTTACGGATGCAAACATTTTCTGGGAGAAAATCATTTTTCCGACCTGGGCGGAGGGGAGCCGAACAACAATAGGCTATGCGCGGGTTATAGCAGACAGGATCGCGTCGCTCCATCTTTCCTCCCGGGCGCCCAGCACCAAAAACGAAGTTTCATGTTCGTCAGTTGACGAGGCGGCGCAGCGTTTCGTAACCATGTATCTCGACCATTCCCGGATGGATCTTCTCTGGCGGCCGCTGCTCGAAAAACTGCACGCCGATCGAAATACTGTCGTCGTGATTGCAACCGACCATTACGCCGAGGCGACCGGCGCAATTATCCGCTATTTGAATGACTGGGGGATCGCGTCAACAAAGGCCGAAAACAATGCCGCATCACAACCAGCATCAAAACAGGTGGTTACAGCCGCCGCAAGGGGGCGGGAGGCGTTGCCGGAAGATTCAGTTTTTTCTTCGTCCCCGGGTAAATCTGAAAAGCAGGCGCGGTTCAGTTCCGTTATCGTTGCCAATTCCGCAGATCTGGGCTTCTGGAAGGCGGAGCGCCGTTTTTGGGAGCTGCTGGAGGCGCAGTTGTCGGGTTGGTTCCGGTCGGTTCTTATTGTTGACGACTTCGGTTTTAACGAGGCCGATGCCAACGGCTACGGAAAGCTGGCACTGGTCCGAGACCGCCGGCTGAAGACAAAGGCCGTGCTGCGGGATGTTTTTCAGACCAGCGCATCAACCATCTCGTTCTTCCTGAAAAATGACGAAGGGAACCGCAAAGATGACCGGACCAGGAAGATTCGGGCAACCATAAGGCGAATTAAGGCGGCGGTGCTGCCTTCATAACCGTTGCAGATGCTTGCAGTATATGTTAGAAGCCATCGCAGTAATTGAGACATGATACTAAAATGATAAGCGATTTCGCAGATGCTCCGGATAGGCAATAGCTGAATAACAGGCGATGTTTTGTAAAAGGGTGAACTATGGATAAAACGGAAGAAAAAGATTCATTTTTGTCTAAGAAAGACATCTTGCCGCGGGAGCGGCTGATTTTTGCGATGGATGTCTCCTCGGTCGAGGAGGCCAAGGCGCTGGTCGCCGAACTGGGCGATTCCGTCATGTTTTATAAGTTGGGGCTCCAGATGTTCATGGCGGGCGGCTATTTTGAACTATCCGACTGGCTCCGGGAGCGGGGGAAAAAGGTCTTCGTGGATTTGAAGTTTTTTGACGTCCCGCAGACGGTCAAATCCGCGGTGAGCCAGCTTACGGAGCGCGACGTGCAATTTGTAACGGTCCACGGCAACGACAAAATTATGGAAGCGGCGGCCGCCGCTAAAAAAAACCTGAAGATTCTGGCGGTGACAGCGCTGACCAGTCTCGATGCAGGCGATCTGAAGGACCTGGGGTTTGCGTGCAATGTGGAGGAACTGGTGCTTTCCCGGGCCAGACGCGCCCTGGCTGTCGGCTGCGACGGCGTGATCTCCTCCGGTCTGGAAGCGGCGCGACTCCGACGGGAACTCGGCGAAAAACTGCTGGTAGTAGCGCCGGGAATCAGACCGGTCGCGAATGTTGATGACCAGAAAAGGACGGTTGGGGTAAAAGAGGCATTTCTCAATGGCGCCGATTACATTGTGGTCGGTCGGCCGATCCGGGAGGCGCCGGAGCGCCGCGCCGCCGCCGAAAATATCCAGCAGATGATTGCAGATATTTTTAAATAAATCTTTTTCGCGACGTCTTGCCGTTATGTGAGTTTTGCTGGTTTTTACGAAAGTTTATGGAGAATAAACTATGTCGGGTATTCAAAAGGGCATCATCCTTGCGGGGGGTTCGGGGAGCAGGCTCTACCCGCTGACCATGGTGGCGAGCAAACAATTGCAGCCGGTGTACGACAAGCCGATGATCTACTATCCACTGGCGACGCTGATGATCGCCGGCATCAGGGATATCCTGATTGTTTCGACGCCGCAGGACACCCCACGCTTCGAGGCCCTGTTCGGCGATGGCTCGCGCTGGGGACTCAGGATTGCCTACAAGGTGCAGCCCAAACCGCAGGGGATTGCCCAGGCCTTTATCGTCGGCGAGGAGTTCATCGCGGGCGGGCCCGTTTGTCTGATTCTGGGCGACAACATCTTCTACGGGAAGATGGGGCTCGATGCGATCATCGGGGGATTTACTGCGGGCGCCACTGTCTTTGGATATTATGTCAACGATCCGGAGCGCTACGGGGTTGTCGAGTTCGACGGAACGGGAAAGGCCGTGAGCATCGAAGAAAAGCCGGTTGCTCCCAAGTCCTCCTACGCGGTGCCAGGGCTTTACCTTTACGACGAACAGATAACCGGAATCGCCAAAGCGCTAAAGCCTTCGGCGCGCGGGGAGCTGGAGATAACTGACGTCAACATGGAGTACCTGAGACGCGGAAAGCTGCAAGTTGTTCCCCTCGGAAGGGGTATCGCCTGGCTCGATACGGGCACGCATGCCAGCCTGCTGGAGGCGAGCCATTTCATCGGTACGCTGGAGGCCAGGCAGGGGCTGAAGATCGCCTGCCTCGAAGAGATCGCCTTTCGCAAGGGGTTTGTTGACAGGGCAGAGATGCGTAAAGTTATTGACGATACCCCGCGTTCAAGTTATCGAGACTATCTGGAAAGGATATTTGGGGAGAAAGAGTAAAGGAACGTTATTCAGACCAGCATCCCGGAGCTTTTGGCCTCATGATATCCCCGGCAAAGCGGCAAATGGCCAAGTCCGATTGCGGCATCCTAAGCGAACGGCGGTAGAACACTGCGATGAAAAAAAAGATTATTTTGGGTCTTTCCATCTTTGCCCTGATGTTTTTATTCGGTGGGTTCTACATCTTCAAGACCACGGAAGCGATCATCTACGATCTGCATCGCATTACCCGGATGTACCAAACGATGGTTCTTAGAAATAACTTCCTTTTGAGCATCAAGAAAAACCAGGAAAAGATCATTCTCCGGGGCAAATGCTTAGTGCCGGAGAATTTGCCGGGTGCTGCCGGCATGGTGGAAATTGTCGAGAGGTGCGTCCTCTGTCATGCCTCTACTCACACCTCCACTCTCGGGAAGATGATTGCTTTGAAAAAGGAAATTATAGCCTACGATGCCGCGACGCTTAATGTTTTTGCCGCCGATCCCCTCTCGCCGCTCGCGGGACAGCGGGCGGATGCGGCGCTGAGTCTGGGGGATAACCTGATCAGGACAACTGAGAACATCATCAAGGTCACCAGCATCAAGCTGGGCAAACAGGAACAGGAGGTTCTTCGGAAGATAAACCAGCGAAAGATCACCCTGTTCGTGCTGCTCACTATAGGCCCATTTTTTGCCGTGGGGTTGGCCTTTTTCCTGATCCGCGGACTGACCAGACCTGTCAACAGCCTGCTTGACGCCACTCGCAGGCTCAAGGGCGGAGATTTGGATTACAGAATTGAAGGACTGAAGGACGAATTTGGGGAAGTGGCCGAATCGTTTAACGAAATGGCGTCATCCCTGAAAAAGCAGATGCTTGTCATGCAGCGGACGGAGCAATTGCGGGTCTGCGGGGAGATGTCGGCGGGGCTTGCCCATGAAATCCGGAACCCTCTTGCCGGAATGAAGGTGACGATCGAGGTGTTGTTGTCGGAACTGACGATGGAGCCGCAGGACCGCGAGGCGCTCGAAAAGGTGGTCGAGCAGATACGACATATCGAGCTGCTTATGAAGAATCTTCTCAATTATGCCCGGCCGGTGGTAGCCCAGCCGACCAACGTCGATGTGAATAAACTCCTGGAACAGCAGGTGTATTTCATTATGAAGCACCCGTCGTTCGTCTCCGGCAATCCGCGCAAGCAGATAATCAGGGAATTTGATGAGCGCCTGCCGGAAATCATGGGCGATCCTCAGCAACTGCAGCAGGTTTTTCTCAATCTTTTACTGAACGCTGCCGACGCCGTCCCGGAGGGAGGGACCATAAGGATAACAACAGGGCAAGACACGCAGAAAAAGACCGTTTCCATCGAGATCAGCAATACGGGAAAAGGCATTCCTGCCGAATTGATGGCGAGGATCTTCCTGCCCTTCTTCACAACCAAGGGGAAGGGCTCCGGGACTGGTCTGGGATTGGCCGTTTCCAAACGGATTGTCGAAGAACATGGCGGCGTAATTGAGGTTCATAATAATGTTCCTGATGGGGTTACGTTCACAGTTGCATTGCCCGCCGGAAAGCAAGTAGAGAAATCAGTATGAAGAACCCCGGACGTATTTATCTCATCGATGATGACGAACTGATTCTGGCAATGCTTGCCCGAACCCTGAAACGTGAAGGCTACGAGGTGCGCACCAATGCCGGTGATGCAAAACTCGTCGAAAGCATTGTCGAGTGGTCACCGGATGTTGTTCTGCTTGATGTCAACCTGCCGGGGCAAAACGGCATGGAGACGCTTCAGGTTCTGAAGAGTGAAGCTGTTGCGATTGAAGTCATTATGCTTACTGCTGACGATTCGGCGGAGACCGCGGTGAAGGCCATGAAGATCGGCGCCTGGGATTATCTTACCAAACCGTTCAACGTCGATGAGGTCAAGATCGTCATCCGGAATGCAATGGAAAACATAAAGCTCAAAAAAGAGGTCGAATATCTCAGGAAAATCAGTTCATCATTGTTCGAGAACGATTTTTGGGGTTTCTCCAAGGCAAAAAAAGAGTTGAAGGCGAAGGTGGAAAGGATAGCCGAGGCGCATGTATCCAGCATCCTGATAACCGGGGAAAGCGGCGTCGGCAAGGAGGTCATTGCGCGCAATATCCACGGGATGATGCACGGGCAGGCCATCAGTTCCGCCAGCCCCTTTATTCCCGTCAACTGCAGCGCCCTGCCGGATACCCTTCTGGAGAGTGAGCTTTTCGGCTACGAGAAGGGCGCCTTTACCGACGCAAAAAAAAGCAAGAAGGGGCTTTTCGAAGAGGCCGACGGGGGCACGCTGCTGCTGGATGAACTGGGCGAGATGAAGTTGAGCCTTCAGAGCAAGCTCCTGCGCGCCCTGGAGGAGAGAGTGGTAAGAAGGATCGGCGGGCGGGAAGAGAGACCCTTCGACGTGACCGTCATCGCCACGACCAACAGGGATTTGTCCGGAGCGGTGGAAAAGGGCGAGTTCCGGATGGACCTCTTCTACCGTCTCAACGCCTTTGCCTTGAACGTGCCTCCCTTGCGGGATCTGGACAGACGGGAGGATATCCTTGTTTTAGCTAACAATTTTCTTGCCTCCTTCGCGAAGGAGTACAAAAAGGGCGTTGAGGGGTTCTCTGCTGAAGCCGAGAAATTGATGCTGGCCTACAGGTGGCCGGGAAATGTGCGGGAACTTAAAAACGTAGTCAGGGGAATGGTGGTGTTCAATAACACGAGGCTCATCATGCCGGAGCATCTGCCCATGGAAATCAGGGGTTGGGCAATCCCCGTGGCAAGCGTACGGGAAGAGAAATTCCTTTTGCCGGCGGCGGGGATATCCCTTGATGATGTGGAAAAAGACCTGATTGTGCAAGCGCTCGAAATGACAGCGCACAACAAGGCAAAGGCCGCCAGGCTTTTGAATATCAGTTACGATTCGTTTAGATATCAACTCAAGAAATTCGGATTGGACTGGGGAAGTGAAAGAGAAGCACACTCCCGGGATATCCCCCGCGAGTCATAAGAAGTTCCATAATCTCCGTTAATCATAAGAGGTAATTGCAAAACTCCCCATTCTTGTCATTCCCGCAACGATTCTGAGCGGGAATCTGGTTCTAACTGCTTTAAAAACCATATTATGAACATTAAGCTTCGCTTTCCCGATAGAGACATTATGAACATTAAGCTTCGCTTTCGGGAATGACAAATGGTTTTGCAATTGCCTCATAAGCTTTGAAAAGGCCCCGGAGGGAAGGGAGGAGGAGACTCCCCTGCCGGGGCCGGCGGGGGGAGTGCCCCACTTTCAGCCACGGTTCAACTATTTGCCCCTGGGTTTTATCCGATGACTTCTATCTCATCTTCGGGCTTTATCGCCCCTTCCCGGATAACTATGGCGAAGATGCCCTCGCGCGGCATCACGCAGTCCCCGACAAGCCTCCGGATCTCGCACGCCATGTGGCATTCCTTGCCGATTTGCGTCACCTCAAGCTCCGCTTCGTTTCCCACCCGGAGTCTCGTCCCGATGGGGAGATTCATGACCGCAATACCCACGGTTGTGATATTTTCGGCGAAATCGCCGGGTTGGAGCTGCATCTCCGTCAGCTTTGCCTGGAGCTTATCGATGCTTTCCTGGGCAAGCAGGCTTACCTGCCGATGCCATTTGCCGGCATGCGCGTCCCCTATGATACCGTGATCGATAAGCAGTTCACAGGAGGGGACGGGATGTTTTCGGACGCCTTTTTCCGAACTGATATTTACCGCCAAGACCTTTGCCATAATCTTTTCTCTTAAGTATATAAAATTATTAAGAACTACTGTTCTTCGATGATTATTTTTACAAGCATTCTTATCTGCATGAGGTCGAAGGGTTTGGGAACGAACATGTAGGCATTCTTCTCAATGTTTTCCCTCATGTCGGCGCTGATGATCCCCGCGCTCATCATGACCACCTTCGTCGCTGGGGAGACAGCCCTGATTTTTTTCAACACTTCCGTGCCATCAGTGTCCGGCAGGAAAATGTCGAGGAAACAGAGATGGCAGGGCGAAGAGTTAATTTCCGCAAGGGCGGCCTCACCCGTTTCCGCCGTGGCTACCTCGGCGCCCGCCTCCATCGCATCTTTCTTGATGACCTTTGCCAATCCCTGGAGGATCAATGCATCGTCATCGACGATAAGAATCCGTTTCCTACTCATAGCTATTCCTGATTCACCGTTTAAAAATAACATTTTTACACGAGCCGTCAACCATAAAATGCAATTAACATACCATCGTTGAAGAAAACGTAAATTCCAGTCATACTGAAGCCCTGGGGGCGCAGAACAAAAATATGGCTTGGCAAGGGGAAGAGATAATGGTTATTTCGCCAAGGCCATCTGGTTATTTAGCCATTTTTTTGAAGGCCACTGTTCTATGAACAACGGTAATTATCCGAATATTGGTAAAATTCTCTATATTCGAATGTGGCACATTGATTGCTTGGTTTTAGGCGTTGCCCCCGCTTCTTTGCAACAGGGAGAACGGGTTTTTAATAGCAGGAGGTGCTCCCCAATTACAAACCGAAAAATCCCAAGTACGAGATCGTGTCATCCGTTTCCAATTCGCCGCTTTGCCATGTTTCTGTCTCCAAATGGTGCAAGGTCTCAAAATTCAAATCATTTTCACCTCAGCGGGCGGAGCGATGCGGATGGGTTACGGCCTCTGCCGCCAAATATGCTGTTGAATTGCTGAACCAGAAAGTCGATGCTGGAGCATTTAAAGCCGCGCATCCCGTTCCGGCACAGGTGAAGGCATGCCGAAGCTGCCATGACAAAGGCGGTGTTCTTGAAAACACGCGCACGACGATGGAATGCGGCGGCTGCCATTTTACCGGGAAAGTGAAGCATCCATAAAACCAAAGAAAACAAAGGCGATGTTCGGTTAATCAGGAACATAAGCCGCTTACAAGCCCGGCGACCAATAAAATCATCCGCCGGTTTCATCAAGATATGAGGAAAGCAGTCCGGGGTAACTTTTTCACCGGACTGCTTTTGTATTTTTATTTTCCATGGAAACGCGGCGGCAAACTCTGCAAACTTCTCAATCGGCTGATTAGCTGTTTCGAGAGGGCAAGGGTTTGTTACGCTTTGTCCTTCGAGGAGGGCCGTCCCCCTTGGAAGGAATAACTTATCGGTTCAGTCCGACGGCAATGCCGTCCGCCTCGGAGCCCTGTTCGAGGATTATCAAACGCACGCGGCCTGTCGCGATCAGCCGTTCGCGGTCATCTGTTACCTGCCCCTCCCAAACTTGTGAGCGTTTTCCCGCAAAGACGGGCCTGGCAGTGCAGCGGATGGTTCCCGAGCGCACCGCTCGCAGGAAAGAGGTGGAATTCTCCAGTCCGACAGCGCTTTTCCCCTCGGAATAAACACTCAGCGCCGCTCCCAGGCTGCATAAGGTCTCGATTGTGGCGGAGTACACGCCGCCATGGACTATCCCGTAAGGCTGAAGGTGCCTCTCATCAACATCTAATTCGGCAACGTACTCTTCCGGGGTGGCCTTGACGAAACGAAGGCCCATTAACTTGTCAAAGCCGCCGGCAATTTCGTTGATCATCGCCAGGATATTTTCAGGTAATTCATTCATTATTTATCGCTCCTCGATCAGCTTTTTTTAAATTTCCCGTAAGATGAAACAGGGGGAGCTCTCTACTATGGGAAATATCCCTTGACAAGCAAAAAAAGCGCCCCTATACCTCCGGCGAAAGCAATACTTCATCGGAGGAAGGAAATGAACGTTGTTCAGACCGGCATTCCGGAGCTGTTAATTATCGAACCGCACGTTTTCGGAGATGAACGGGGATTTTTCTACGAGAGCTTCAACCAGCGCGTCTGGGAGGAAAAGACGGGGCTCAAGACGACTTTTGTCCAGGACAACCATTCCCGCTCGAAGCATAACGTCCTGCGGGGGCTGCACTATCAGGAAAAACAACCCCAGGGCAAACTGATCCGGGTTATTGCCGGCGAGGTTTATGACGTCGCTGTTGACATCCGGAAAAATTCGCCGGCCTTCGGGAAGTGGGAGGCGGTTATTCTCTCCGCTGAAAACAAACGGCTGCTCTGGATTCCGGAGGGCTTTGCCCACGGATTTTTAGTTTTATCCGATGTTGCCGAATTTCTTTATAAAACAACTGATTACTGGGCGCCCCAGTACGAGCGCACCATCATCTGGAACGACCCCACCCTTGCTATCGCCTGGCCCCTTCAGGGGGAACCGAATTTGTCCTTAAAAGACGAGGCGGGCAGAAAGTGGGACGATATATGGAAACTTCAGGATAACCTGTAAGGTTGATAAGATGGCAACGATGCCTGATTTTTGGAATGAACACAAAATTCGTCTGCACGGCTATATAGCCAAACGGGTGCGCAACCGCGAGGTCGCTGAGGACATCCTGCAGGATGTATTTCTTAAGGTTCATTTAAAGATTCATAAAGTTAAGGCGCCGGGCAGCCTGACTGCCTGGCTGTACCGCATTGCGGCTAATGCCGTTGCCGACTACTACCGTGGGCAAAACCCCGCAGAGGAATTGCCGGCTTCATTGGCCGCCCTTGAACCGGAACCGGACTATATCTCCGAACTGGCCGCCTGCCTCGAACCGCTGATCGCTGATTTGCCAGAGACCTATCGGCTCCCCCTTGTGCTGTCGGAGATTGATGGGCTGACGCAAAAGGAAGTGGCGGTTCAATTGGGACTTTCCCTTTCAGGCGCAAAATCGCGGGTGCAGCGGGGCCGCGAAAAACTGCGCCAGCGGCTGCTCGAGTGCTGCGCAATCGAAGTCGGACGGAACGGTATCATCGGTTATGAAGTCCGCAACAAACAGCGCGGCTGTGATTGCGGTTAAGGTGTTTTTTTGCGTCCTTTTTGCCCCTGCTCCGTCTATAAGGGTAAGACGCAGCGAGCGTCGCAACCTTTAAAGAAAGGAGAAAATGAATGAACAATATAAAACACGATGAAATCCGCCAGGCTGTGCGCAAAAATTATGGCCGGATCGCGGAAAGCGGGGGATGCGGCTGTGGCCCGTCCTCATGTTGCGGGTCAACGATAGATGCGCCCACCACGCTGTCACAGGCGCTGGGGTACTCTGCAGACGAGACTGCCGCTGTTCCCGAAGGCTCCAATATGGGTTTGGGATGCGGTAATCCCCAGGCCATTGCCAATATAAAGGTTGGTGAAACCGTGATAGACCTTGGCAGCGGCGGCGGGTTCGACTGTTTTCTCGCGGCGCGCCAGGTCGGCGATGCTGGTCGCGTAATCGGCATTGACATGACGCCGGCAATGATTTCCAAGGCGCGCGCGAACGCGGAGGCGGGCGGCTATCAGAACGTCGAATTCCGGCTCGGCGAAATTGAAAACCTGCCCGCAGCCGATGAGGCGGCGGATGTAATTATTTCCAACTGCGTGATCAACTTGTCGCCGGACAAACAGCGCGTATTCGCCGAAGCCTTCCGAGTTTTGAAAGCCGGCGGCAGGCTGGCTATCTCGGATGTAGTCGCTCGTGCCGAATTGCCCGAGGATGTCAAACAGGATATGGCCCTCTTCTCCGGCTGCGTGGCGGGCGCGTCCGTGGTTGCCGATGTTGAGGAAATGTTGAGAAAGGCTGGGTTCCGACAGATTCGCATTGCGCCCAAAGACGAAAGTAAAACCTTTATTCGCGATTGGGCGCCCGGAGCGGCAGTTGCCGATTATGTGGTTTCTGCAAATATCGAAGCCGTTAAACCCGCCACCTGATCGGGCAGGGTGGGGCGTTTAGCCTGTAAGTTCAAGCCCATGACGGTCATGCTTTCCGGTGCAGCGGAGAAAAAACCGGCGCAGACTGCATCTATTCTGCCGCCTCTCCGGGAGCATGGCCGTTATTCGACGGGAGAAAATAATGTCATTGATCTACAGATGGGCCAAGGCATTGCTGATCGCCGCCAGAAAATGACGACGATGAAAGAGAAACGCCCCGACATGGCCGGTGCGAATCCATTGCATTGTTGCTCCCGGCCAGTGAGAGTGAAGCAGGGCGGCCGACGATCGCGGCACGTAGGCATCAATTTTGGCTGCAACAAGAAACGCCGCTTCCGGTTTTCGGGGAGCGGGAAACCTTGTAAGATTTGTAAGATCAAGCATTTCCCTCATAAATTCGCGGGCCTTTTCACCTTTGCCCAGTTCCCTGTTCAGGACGTCCCAGGCAAGATAACGGCTCAACACCCCTTCCGTGAAAACAACGCTGGCCGAATGGGCGGTAAGGCAGCCGATTACGGCGACCGGTGATTCCTCCAGCACAGCTACCCTTGCGGCGATGCTGCCCCCCATGCTGATACCGCAAACGCCCAGTTTTTTGTATCCCTCTTCCCGCAGCCAACGGAGCAGGGAACGCCCCTCCTCGGCGGCGGCCCCGCCCATTGTCACCAGGTCGCTGAAATGATTAAGCATCTTTTTCTGCTGTCCGGCCGGCCGGCGTTTTCCGTAATAGGGATTTTCCAGGATCAGCGAACCGATCCCGGATTTCAAGAGCGGCAAGGCAAAAAGCGCGCGGCGTCGGGAAAAACCCTCGTCGCCGGTAGCGGCCAAATGAAGGCAGATTGGTGTTTCCGGGGACGCATCCGGGGGAAGCGCCAGTTCAAAAAAGGCCTTTTTGCTTTCCCCGGGAAGCGGCAGCGCGTTGTATGGGGAGAGAAATTCACCCTGCCGCAGGACAGCCTCCTTCGTCTCCAGCGTCTTTTCCCAGACAACATCTATGGGCCGGGGCGCGCCATGGTCATCGCCTTTTTGCATCAGTTCCCGAAGGCGCGGCAAGTCGCCCCAGCCATCCTTGAAAAAAAGGAGCCGATTGGAATGTTTCGCATAGACGCGGTCAAGAATGCTTGTCATCTTTTTAATTTCCCCGGGAAGTCTTCAGCCTGCAGCCTGTCTGTCTAAACAGTTACGTTGTTTATATCGCTGCCTCTGCTTGCTTCAGGGAGCTGATCACGGAGTGCACCAGGTTTTCCATGCTCACATTGCCCAGGCACAGCAGCTTGATTTTCCATGCCTCTTTAAGATGCAGGGTTTTCATGATCAGGGAGGAGTCCATCCCCTGCAACGCCAGTCCGGCTATTCTCCCATATAAATCCTCAAGGTACTGCAATTTTTTGCCAAGGAAGTCCTTGCCATTGGTCGGTTTGGGGTGATGCGCGCAGAACAGCGCGTCGAAATCCAGGGTAAGCGCCTTCTTCAGGGACGTAATCTGCTCCTTGATGCGTTCGTCGGCGCGAAAATATTTTATATGACTGGAGAGGTAAAGATCGCCGGAGAAAAGCCAGCCCTCATCGGGCGCCAGATAGGCGATATGGTCCCGGGAATGACCGGGCGTGGGGATGGGTAACAAACGCAGACCAAAGTCCTCCCAGACATCCGGCAATATTTTGAGCTCGACGGGAGGGGCGGCGCCCCACACCAAGTGCTGGTAAGGCAAAATCCGGGAGGGCCGGGAGAGTTTCTCTGCCGTAAGTTGCGTCCCGTAAATGGGGATGCCGAAGGTGTCTTTGATGGGCCGGGCGTTGCCGCTGTGATCCTCGTGACAGTGGGTCAGAAGAACGGTTTTGATTCCTTCCCGCTTAACCATCTCCAGCACCGCGGGCCGCATGTGGGACAAGGCGGTGTCTATCAGGACCGGTCCGATCCGGTAGCTGATTACCGTCATCAGGGGATGGCCCATGGGCGACCATCCGAACTCCCAGCCCCGCACCTTGCCGAATTCATGCTTCTTTACAAACTTCATAGCGCCTTTCTGCTAATTTTTTCTTCCCAATTTTGGAACTACCATCTGACTATTTCCAGCGGCGTGAGCGGCCGTTTCAGGAAGCTTTCGCCCGTCTGCTGAAAACGGTACGGGGCGTCGGTTACGAAAAAACGATGTTCAGGATTTTCCCGATTAAGTGTTTCAAGCCCCTTTTCCTGGAGAAGACGGGCGGCCATTTCCGCGACCGCGATCGCCGAATCAACAAGCATGATTTCGGGCCCCGCCGTTTCCTGGAGCAGCGGCTTCAGTAATGGATAATGGGTGCAGCCGAGGACAAGGGTGTCTATCTGCTGGGCGAGAACCGGGGCGAGGTATTCCCGGGCGATGAGCTTGGTTGCCGGATGGTCGAGCCAACCCTCTTCGACGAGGGGCACAAAGAGCGGACATGCCTTTGAAAATACGCTAATTTCAGAATCGCGTCTGTGCATTGCCCGGGTGTAGGCATCGCTGCCGATCGTTGCCGGGGTGCCGATTACCCCAACCCGTTTTGTTTTCGTGGTCGCACAGGCCATCCCCGCGCCGGCCTGGATGACGTCGAGGACGGGAACGGCAGAGAGTTCGCTGATTGCCTCATAAGCGACCGCGGACATGGTGTTGCAGGCGACGATCAGCAGTTTTACGTTCCTGGCAAGCAGAAATCCGGTAATCTGCCGGGCGTAACCGATAATGGTCTCCGCCGATTTGACGCCGTAGGGGACACGGGCGGTGTCCCCGAAATAGATGATTTTCTCAAAGGGGAGGCGCTCCAGCAAGGCGCGGACAACCGTCAGTCCCCCGACGCCGGAGTCGAACACCCCGAGCGGATTGCCGGCATTGTTAAGGGCCGCAGCAGATTTCATAAAACAATTCCCCGCAAATCATTAAAGTATTCCCCCGCCAAAGTGTCTTCACCCTCTCTTCGCACCTTCGTTTCTCCAATACGTTCTGTACTTTACGGAGCGGCTTTATCACAATCGGAACGGAGGCACAACGAGACCTTTAAAAAAAGTACCTGCCTGGACCATGTCTGCCGATTCAAAGGTTACACCAGCAATGAATAATTTTCATCAGCCTGCATAATCCAAAAGGGTATGGATTTCCTCATCAATATACGATATAAACCATCAGGCCCGGCGCAGGCACAACGGAGAAGGAAAACGAAGCTTAATGTTCACAAAACGAAGTGTATTTTAAATATAAACCCCCATGCCCGTGGGGCACAACGAAGCATGAAAATCCCTCCTTGCCCCCCTTTGGCAAAGGGGGGATGGGGGGATTTTCATGCAAAATAGAGGTGAAACATGAAGAAAATTATTGTCTTGCACGGGGTTAACCTCAATATGTACGGGATGAGGGAACAAACCCACTATGGGGATTCCACCCTTGCCGACATCAACCGGCGGCTGGAGAAACTCGGCGCGGAGCTGGGGTGTCGCGTTGAGACATTCCAGACAAATTCGGAGGCGGAGTTCTGCGAAAAAATCCATCATATCCATCAGGAAAAGTTTGACGCGGTTCTGATCAACGCCGGCGCCTGGACCCATTACAGCTATGCGCTGAGGGATGCGCTGGCCATCCTGCAAATCCCGATTGTGGAGGTGCATATGTCCAATATCCACGCGCGGGAAGAGTTCCGCCATTTTTCCGTGATAGCGCCGCTGGCAAAAGGGCAGATTGCCGGCTTCGGCGTTCAGAGCTATCTGCTCGGCCTCCGAGCGGCATTCGCGCTGGTTGAGGAAACCCCTCCCGAAACAGGCAGGATAAAACAACCATGAAAGCCGCCGTCCTCCTTGAACCAGGCAGAATTGAAATCCTTGACGTCCCCATTCCCATCCCCCGCGTGGGCGAAGTTCTGGTGCGCATTGTCGGGGCGGGGATCTGCGGGACAGACTATGCGAAATACAAGGGGGACTTAAAGGGGAATTTCCCCGTCGTGGCGGGGCATGAAGGGGTAGGCCGGATTGTCGCCCTCGGCCCGGGCGCAGAGGGAATCAGCGTAGGCGACATGGTGGCGATTCAGCCCAATTTTGCCTGCGGAAAATGCGAGACATGCCGGCAGGGGCGGGGAAACATCTGCCCGAACCGGATAAGGCTGGGTCTGGATGTGGACGGCGTTTTTGCCCAATACGCAACCGCCCCGAGCAAATACGTCTGGAAACTGCCGGAAGGTCTCTCCTGGAAAATGGCGGCCTTGACCGAACCGCTATCAGTGGTACTGCATGGAATCGCAAAAATAACGCCCTCTGCCGCAGAGCGGGTGCTCGTTTACGGGACAGGCGCGATCGGTCTTCTGTACGTTCAGTTGGCTGTTCTGAAAGGGGCTAAAGTAACGGCGTTCAATCATTCCGAGGGACGTCTCGCCGCGGCCCGGAGGCTGGGCGCCGAAAAGACGATCAGTTCGCTGCCGCTTTTGGAGGAGGAGGGGGAAAAATTCACCGTTATTTATGAAACGAGCGGCTCCCCCGACGCCCTCAACAATGTAATCGGGCTTGCCGCCCCCGGCGCCCGGATTCTGCTGACGGGCCTGCCGGAAAAAGATTCGCCGGTCTCAACGGCGCTCATTGCCCGAAAAGAGCTGCTGATAGCGGGGGCGATGACCTATATAGACGAATTCGCCGCCGCAATCGAGATGCTGCAAGACGGGTCAATCCTCTCGGAGGCAATTATCACCAACATATATCCACTGGAAAAACTTCCCAAGGCGCTTGCCGATTTCCGCTCCCCGGCGCGCATCAAGGACCTGGTGCTGATTGATGCCGGCAGTCAGAAATGAAATTCGGACATTTCAGCGAAAACGCTTAATTTAAAGGCCTGACCCCCTAACCTGACCCCCTAACTATACATTTCCCGGAGGGCTTTTTTCTGGATCTTGCCCATGGCGTTGCGCGGCAGGGCGTCGAGGAAATAGACGCGCTTGGGAACCTTGAACCCGGCCAGCTCGCCCTTGAGTGACGCAATAATTCCCGCTTCGGTAAGCGCGAGTCCCGTTTCGTTGTTCTGGCGGATGACTACGGCGACTACGGCCTCCCCGAAATCGGCATGGGGCACGCCGATTACCGCCGATTCCGTCACCCCGGGGAGCATATCGATCATCTCCTCGATCTCTTTCGGATAAATGTTGAGACCGCCGCTGATGACGAGGTCCTTGGCGCGACCGCTGATGGAGATGTAGCCGTCTTTGTCAATTTTTCCCATATCGCCGGTTTTGAAGAAGCCGTCCACGGTGAATTCCTCTTTGGTCTTTTCCGGCATCTTCCAGTAGCCGAGAAAGATGCTTTTACCCTTCACCTGGATGCTGCCGACCTCGTCCGTTGCCACAGGCCGATTTTCTTCATCAACGATCCTGATTGACACCTCCGGCAAGGGAAAGCCGACCGTACCGCCCCGTCGCTCTCCGTTGTAGGGATTGGAGGTAAACATGTTGCCCTCGGTCATGCCGTAGCGCTCGAGAATCGTATGGCCGATTCTTTTCTGAAATTCCTGGAATGTTTCCAGCAAAAGCGGCGCCGAGCCGGAGATGAAAAGACGCATCCCGGAACATAGCTTTTTGGTAAAGCCGGGATCGGCCAGCAGGCGCGTGTAATAGGTCGGCACTCCCATGAATACCGTGGCCTTCGGCAGCAGCGTCAGGGCGCGCTTGACGTCAAATTTTGGTTCGAAAAAAATGGGGCTGCCGTTCAAAAGCGAGGAGTGGATCGCAACGAAGAGCCCGTGGACGTGGAAGATGGGGAGCATGTGCAAGAGCGCGTCGCCTGGCTTAAAACCCCAGTATTTGTGCAGCACCTGGGCGTTGATGGCGAGATTGCGATGGGAGAGCATCGCCCCTTTCGAGCGTCCGGTTGTCCCGGAGGTGTAGAGGATGGCGGCAAGGTCGTCGCCGTCGCGGGGAATCGTGGAAAACTGATCCGGCTGTGCCGCTGCCCGCTGTGCCAAATCTCCCTTGCCGTCGTCGTCGAGTTCAACGACATGGCTTACCCCGGTCTTTTCGGCAAGTTCATTTGCCAAGGTCCGGACCTGCGGCCGGCAGACGAAGACGCGCGGGGTCGCATCCGTCAGAAAGTACTCGACTTCATGCCGCTGATAGGCATCGTTCATCGGCAGGTAAACGGCGCCTGCCCGCAGACAGCCCAGATATAGGAACAGTGCCTGGGGCGATTTTCGGACCTGCACGGCCACGCGGTCGCCCGGTTTTACCCCCAGTGAAAGAAGCAGATTGGCGCAGCGGGCCGATTCCTCGCGGAGCCTTCCGTAGCTGATTTCCGAGCCGTCAGGCAGAATCAGACACGGGGCGGCGGGGTTCTCGGGAAAGTGGGCCTGCAGAATTTCGTACATATTTTCATTCATAAATCATATTCTCCCGGTTGAAAAATAATCATCAGACTAATGAGGTAATTGCAAAACTCCCCATTCTTGTCATTCCCGCAACGATTCTGAGCGGGAATCTGGTTCTAACTGCTTGAAAAACCATATTCCCGATAGAGACATTATGAACATCAAGCTTCGCTTTCGGGAATGACAAATGGTTTTGCAATTGCCTCTAATGTTTCTTTCGTATGACAAAAAACCAGGGTCTCGTCAATCAGGAAATGTCACTTTTGCCCGCAGAAATAAATCATGGGGGCTCGCCTACATGATGCTAATTGATCATCATGCCGGGAAGCCAGGTGGCGAGCTGCGGGAAAAAGCAAAGAAGCAGCATTCCCAGAAAAAGCAGCAGAATAAAGGGCACTGACCCCCATAAAATGGTGCTGAGCGGGATGTCCGGCACAATCCCTTTGACAACATAGAGATTCAGGCCTACCGGCGGCGTAATCAGGCCCGCCTCGAGGTTTAATGTCATCAGCACTCCAAACCAGACGGGATCGAAGCCCAGAACCTTCACAATGGGGTGAATGATCGGGGAAACGATGAGGATAATGGCAACCGGCGGAAGAAAACATCCCATCACAAGCAGCAGGATATTGATCATGAACATGGTAACCCATCGGCTGACCTGCATGTCCATAATCATGTGGGTCAATGTCTGGGCGATGAAAAGGTTTGTGAGGACGGCGCCGAACAGAAAAGAGGTGGCGATGATCATCATGATCATTGTACTTTCGTTGGTCGTTTTCAGCAGTATTTCCAGGATTTCCTTCGGACGGTACATTTTGTAGAAGATAATGGCGATGATCAGTATCAAAAAAGCTCCCACGGCGGCCGCCTCGCTGGGAGTGGCCCAGCCGGTGTAAAGGGAGCCCAGCACCAGTAAAACCACTACGATAAAGGGCAGCACTTTTAACGTAGAGGAAAATTTCTGCGCCAAGGTGAAAAATTCCTTTTTTTGCGAGGGAAAGGCATCCGGGTTATTTCTTCTGCTCAGCGTGTATCCAATAGGCACCCAGGCTGCAAACAATAAAGCAACCAGGAGGCCGGGAATAATTCCCGCCATGAACAGTTTTCCGATGGATGTTTCCGTTACTATTCCATAGATGATCATGGTGACGCTTGGCGGAATAAGTATTCCCAGTGTCCCTCCGGCGGTAATGATTCCCGTGGCAAGCCCGTCCGGGTAGCCGCGTTTGCGCATCTCGGGAATTCCCATAGTGCCGATCGCTGCCGCTGTCGCCGGGCTCGATCCGGTAAGCGCCGCAAAAACGGCGCATCCGGCGATGTTGCCGATTCCCAAACCTCCGGGAATTTTGTACAGCCAGCGATGAAAGCACTCGTAAAGATCTCCGCCGGCGCGGGAGATGGCGACAATCATCCCCATGAAAAGAAAGAGCGGGATGGAAAGAAGACTGAAGTCGTTTACCCCCTCATAGATGGTTTCGGCCATCATCGATATTTGATAGACATCCATGAAAAGGAAAATGGCGATCAGTGATGTGACTCCCAGCGCAAAAGCAATAGGCATTCCACTGAAAAGAAATACCAGGGCAATCAGCGTAACGATGCCCCCTGTCCAGAGTGGATTCATGATTAACTCTCCCGGTATAACGGCCGCTGCCGTTCTTTTATGTAAACAAAATTATAATTTTGCTCCTGCGCCGCTCTTACGTGTGCCGCTTTTTTACAAGTTCCATGATTTTTATCACATACTGAAGAGAGGTCAGAATCATTCCCACAGGAATAATCGCGTAGGGATAAATGAGAGGGGTCGATAGAAGGGAAGAGGAAAGCCAATTTCCTTCCCAAGCTTCCCACCACATGACGCAGCCTCGCCATGACAGTACAATGCAAAACAGCATCGCAATAAACGAGGTCGCTATGTCCAGTCTGCGGCGAAGTTGGAAAGGGAGCTTATATACGACCATGTCTATATTTATGTGGGCATGGTGCTTGAGCCCATATGGCGCACCCAGAAAGGTGGCGGCGATCAGCAGGTAAACGGCAATCTCCACCTGCCAGATGGTTGCCGCATTCCAGACATAGCGAACTACTACCTGCTCGACAATAATGAGGGTCGCGGCCAGGATGGCAAAGCCGCTCAGATATCCTGATATCTCCGCGAGGCCGTCAATTATCCTGAGAGCCTTATTTTTGACTGGGGACATATTGCACCTCTTTCCTTGTTCCTGAAAATTGCGGCCCTTCCCGGGCAGCCCCATTCCCCTCCCTTAAGGGATGGAAATGGAGGGACGCGCTCCGTCGCGTCCGGAAAGGTTGCTCAAACAAGCATTTTATGAAACTCTCATGACGGCCTGCCGTCACAAAGGGGGATGAAAATAGCTGGGCGACCCCCATCCCCACCCTTACCCTCCCCTTGAAGGGGAGGGAAGTTGGACACAATGAATCCAATAAGTTGAGTTGGCATTTTCAGATGAAAATGATTAATCAACTCAATACAAAAACTGATAATAAACTGTCTGCGGCAGGCCCCTATGGTTTGGTTGCCAAATCCAGGAGCTCTTTCCCCCGCGGAACCTTTTCGGCAAACTGCTTCCAAGCCGTATCCTCGGCAACTTTTTTCCAGGCCTGCCATTCATCCTTGGTCATCGCATGGACCTTGACTTTATTGGCAGTGAACACCTTGCCGACCTCTTTATTGGCGGCTACAGCGTCATCCCGGGCCTTCTTTTCCATTTCCACGCCTACTTTAAGGACGGCCTTCTGTTGAGATGGGGTCAGGGATGCCCAGGTTTTGGTGCTTATTACCAGAGGTTCTGCCATGTACCAGATAGCGTAGTTTTCCGGGGTGTTGAAATAATCCAACTGTTCATAAAGCCGGTAAGAGATAAACGATTCCGCCGAGGTAAGGCAAGCGTCCAATACCCTTGTCTGCAGGGCCGTGTAAATCTCGGAAGAAGCCATACTGGTTATGGAGGCTTTTTGCGTATTCAACAGATGCTCAAAAAACTTGCCGGCGGCCCGGAATTTCAATCCCTTGGCATCCTGGGGCAGGATCACCTCCTTGCCGCGGCTACCGATTCCCCCGCCATACCACAGCCAGGTAATAATCTTCATACCCTTGTCTTCGGATATTTTGGCGACCCTTTTCCCGATCTCCCTGTCTTTCCAGGACATGCCTTCATCCACATCCTTAATGATGCACGGCATGAGGGTGATTTCCAGCTCGGGAATTTTTCCCGAGGCGTAGGCCAAGGGATAAATCGAAAAATCAAGTGCGCCTTTGGCCATGGCATCGTACTGGGCCGTCGCCTTGAAAAGCGCGGAGGAGGGGAAAATCTTGAAGGTAAGCTCTCCGTTGGTCGCTTTTTCCACCCCCTTGGCAAACTCGATGGCCAGGGCGTTGCGGGCGTCTGCTTCGGTGAATTGATGGGAAATTTTCAGTTCTCGGGCCTCAACTGCACTTACAGTAAAGATTGCGCACCAGAACAACCCAACCAACAAGGCGCTGAAAACACGTTTTCCGAAATGGTTCATATCGCTCCTCCTTTATTGTTAGAAATCTTGAAAGTATGGAAACATTTTCCGCTTTTTCCGGTGTTCCTTCCCGGAGTTGAAAATTCGGCAACATTATTATCCATGGCGGGCGCGCAATAAATTAATAAAACGAACTTCAACGCCCATAAAATGCCAAGCTGTTATCGCTTAGAATCACTGATATTAATATGCTTTTATATGAAAGTGTGACGGTCTTCAGTTCCTTTATAAAACTTCAACGGCCATCCGTCTATCAGGAAAGCTTGATATTTTTGTGCTATATCCTTGAAAAATGGCGATGGGCAGACCGATTTTGTAAGGGGCACGGCATGCCGCACCCCTTAGATGGAGGTCAGCCCATGCTGGATGGCGAATTTGACGAGTCCTGGCAGGTCTTTTATCCCGAGTTTCTTCATCAGATGGCTGCGGTATGTTTCGACGGTTTTCGGGGACAAAAAAAGAATTTCCGCAATCTTGTTGTTCGGGCTTCCTTCCACCAGCAGTTGGAGAATCGCCCGTTCGCGGGGGCTCAATCTGTCTAAGGGGCTCTTCGCTTCGGCAATTTCCCGCGACCGGAGGTAATCGGTAATGATCGTGTCGGACAGAGACGGGCAAAGGTAGTATTTTCCCGAATTAACGGAGATAATCGCCTGGATCACATCGGCGCCTGCCGATTCTTTCAGGAGATAACCCTTCGCCCCGGCCTTGAAGGCTCGGAAAATATGTTCCGCGGTGGAATACATCGACAACATGATAATGTTGGTTGCGGGACACGCCTCTTTGATCTGGGCCGTCGCCTCGATGCCGTTGAGAATCGGCATGGCGATGTCCATAAGCACTATGTTCGGACACAGGGATGAGACTTGACGAACCGTTTCCCGTCCGTCGCCCGCTTCGCCAACGACGCTGATTTCCGGGTTGGTATCCAGCAATAAGCGAAGTCCTTCCCGGAACATGGCGTGATCGTCCGCCAAAAAAACCGTGATGATCATAACGGCACCTCTACCGATACACGGGTCCCTTTGCCCTGAACCGAAGTTATGTCTCCCGCTCCGCCCACCGCGATTGCCCGCTCAACCATCGTGCTGAGCCCCCATCCCCAGTGTTCGCTGCGTTTTTCGCGATCCCGCTGTTTGTACCCGACGCCGTTATCGGCTACGGTAATGTGCAAATGATTTTCCCCGACGGTGATGGTTATGACCGCTTCCGTTGCCTGCGCATGTTTGATTACGTTGGTCAATGCCTCCTGAACAATGCGGAACATCGCATTTTCAATATGCTGGGAAAGACGGGGGACCGCATCATTGATCTGGACTGCGACGCGGATGCCGGCCCGGGAGGCGCACTGCTCGCCGTACAAGCGGATCGCGGCCTCCAGTCCATAATCGTCGAGGACGGGCGAGCGCAGCTCCTCCATCAAATTGCGGATGCTGTCCGTGGTCTGTTTGACGATTGCCAGCGAGTCGGTTATTCGCGAATGAAGCTGTTCCGAATATTTTTCCGGAAGCAGGGTTTTGAGCATATTGATGTTCAGCCCCAGAATCGCCAGGTTCTGCCCTATCCGGTCATGCAGCTCGCGGGAGATGATTTTCCGGTTATTTTCCTCAAGTTCTGCCATCTCCCAAGTTAGCTCGCGGAGCTGTGCATTTTTTTGCCGTATCTTCTCTACCGCCCGCTTTCGTTCCGTGACGTCATTGAGAACCGTTATCTCGCCTTCCTTGATGAAGATCGTTCGAAATTCGATTTCCCTCTCTTGTCCGTCCTTGCAGGCGACGGTGAATTCCGCATCGCCTCTTCGTCCCGGGGAGTTCTTTTTTTCTCTCCAGAAAGCCCTTACTTTTTTCAGGTAATCATTGTCCGGAAATGCCTGTTTCTGCCACTCCCGGACGACGGCGAAATCCTCGGCGGTATAACCGATGATGCTGGTGACCGCCGGATTCAAATACTGGAAGGCGCCCTGCCGGTCGATCAGAACGATGCCGCTGGGGTCGTTTTCCAGGATCGTGGAGAGGATGTTGCGTTCCTTTTCCAGCTCCCTGTCCGCTCGCTTATGCTCCAGTAATTCGTGCTGAAGGCTGGACAATGTTTCGCGCAACTGTTTGGCCATGCGGGAAAAACTGTCTGCCAGCGTGCCGATTTCGTCGCCCCGGTTCCTGATCGCCGCAAGCCTCGAGCGGACTGACTCAAGATCGTTGTCGCTGAAATTGCCGAACGTCAGATCCGTAACGGCCTCGGTGAGGACGTCAATAGGGAGAAGCGCCCGCCGTATTGCCCACCAGGAGGCGATGACGAGGATGAGAAGCGCCCCGCAGATGATTGTCAACGTCATGTTCCGGAAGAAAATTATGTTGGAGAGCACTTCCGCTTTCTGCTGCTGCACAACTACTCCCCAGCCATTGTTAAGCAGATCGATCTGGGCGAACCATTCTTTGTCATCCTCTGCTCGGAAGGTGATCAACCCTTTTTCCCCGCGTCTGAGCGCCGTGATCGGCGGGGACGAACTCAGGTCCCGGAAACTGTCGAAGAAGGCCGGATCGGGATGGGCGATCACCCGATTCCGGTTATCGACCAGATAGGCCGAGCCCGTTTTTCCGAGGCGGGGGACCTGCACCTGCCGGCTGAGATTGTCCAGATCCATTGCAAACATGCCGACCCCGACTATGCTTCCCGCACCGTTTTTGATTGGCATCGACACTACCAGACCGGGCCGGTTGATGGTTCGGCTGATTACGCTTTCAAAGGTCACCGGCCCCCCTTTTCTGGCCTGCTGAAACCAGGAGCGGTCGCGATAATCGATCGGCCTCTTATCATCGCTGCGGGCGACATTCATGCCGCGCAGGTCGGTTGTGCTCAAAAGATACATATAAGGGTAGGCGGCGGCCATTTTTTTCAGCAGCAGCTTTTGCCGGGCCGGGTTCATTCCGCTCATCTCATTCTGGGAGATGAAGTATTGGAAGGTTTTTATCTGGGTATCCAGCCATAAAGATACCGAGAGGCCCAACTGGCGATTGGCATTGAGCAATTGCGTCTGGGCGTTTTGCTCCATGATGGACAGGGCGCGGGTGCTGATAAAAATGGCCGAGGTGACGAGGATCAGGACGGCGATTGCCAGCACCATGATGATCAGGCGGGTTTTGAGCCCCGCCTGACGAGAAATTTTGCCGAATGCTTTACGCCGTAAGCCTGAGATCATCCCTGCCTCCGTGGAAATTGCGAAGAAGGATATTTGTAACTATTCAGAGTACCCATCAAGTGATGTCATCCCCGAATGCTTCTGTCGGGGAACCATGGTTTTTCAAGATATGAAAGCTGGATTCCCGATTACTAATTTCGGGAATGACAGTCTTTTTAAAGCGCTGAATAGTCACGATTATTCTTTGTTAAACAGGAATGTTCCCGTGCTTTTTGTATGGTCGCAATTCCTTTTTGGAACTCAGCATGTCAAACGCCCGGATCAGCGTCGGCCGGGTTTCGCAGGGGGCGATGATCGCATCGACATAGCCACGTTCGGCGGCGATATAGGGGTTGGAAAAAAGATCACGGTACTCCTGTATCTTTTCCGCCTTCTTCGCCACTGGATCTTCGGCGGAATTGATCTCCTTGCGGAAAATGATGTTCGCCGCCCCTTCCGCGCCCATCACGGCGATCTCCGCCGTAGGCCAAGCAACGACGAAATCGGCCCCGAGGTCCTTGCTGCACATCGCCAGATACGAGCCGCCGTAATCCTTCCGGGTGATCAGGGTGATCTTCGGCACGGTGGCCTCGGAGTAGCACCACAAAAGTTTCGCACCGTGACGGATGATCCCTTTCCATTCCTGGTCGCTGCCCGGCAGGTAGCCGGGGACGTCGGCGATCGTCAAAAGCGGGATATTGAAGGCGTCGCAAAACCGGATGAACCGGGTCGCCTTGTCGGAGGCGTCCACGTCGAGGCAGCCGGCAAGGTATTTCGGCTGATTGGCGATGATGCCGATTGCCCGGCCGCCCATCCGGGCGAAGGCGATGATGATATTGCGGGCGTAGTACTGGTGCGGCTCAATAATTTCGCCGTTATCGACGATCGCGCGGATTACCTGTTTCATGTCGTACATCCGGCGGGGATTTTCCGGGACGATGGTATCAAGAATTTCTTCCATCCGGTCCGCCGGGTCTTCGGTGGCGATAAAGGGCGGGGTTTGCGTATTGTTGGAGGGCAGGTACCCCAGCAATTTCCGGATTTCCCGGAGCGCCTCCGCGTCACTTTCACAGGCAAAGTGGGCGACCCCGCTTTTCGCGTTGTGGGTCATCGCGCCGCCTAGGCTCTCAAAGTCGATCTTCTCTCCGGTTACCTCTTTTATCACCTCGGGGCCGGTGATAAACATATAGGATGTCTTTTTGGTCATGAATATCCAGTCGGTCATTGCCGGCGAATAGACCGCGCCGCCGGCGGTCGGCCCCATGATCGCCGAGATCTGCGGAATTACCCCGGAGGCGCTGGAATTCCGAAAAAAGATGTTTCCGTATCCGGAAAGGGCATCCACCCCCTCCTGAATGCGCGCCCCGCCCGAGTCGTTGATGCCGACCAAGGGCGCCCCGGTCTTCAGCGCGGCGTCCATGACCTTGCAGATCTTTTTTGCATGCATCTCGCCCAAGCTGCCGGCCCGGGAGGTGAAATCCTGCGAATAGGCAAAGACCGTGCGGCCTTCGACCTTGCCGAAGCCGGTGATCACCCCTTCGGCTGGTATTTCAACATTGGCCATGCCGAAACTGCCGCCGCGATGGCGGACAAACAGATCCAGCTCCTGGAATGTTCCGGGATCAAAAAGCAGGTCGAGTCGTTCGCGGGCGGTCAGCTTCCCCGCCTCGTGCTGTTTTTGGATACCATTTTCTCCGCCCATGGCCTCGGCCTTGGCCTTTCTTGCCTCCAACTCTTGAAGTTTCAACGGCTTTTCGCTCATTATTATTCTCCTCACGTTATTATGCTTAAACCTTCTCGCAGAGTTCCACCAGAACGCCCCCGCTGTCTTTGGGGTGAAGAAACGCGATCTTTTTTCCTCCGGCCCCCATCCTCGGTTTATGGTCGATCAGCCGGAAATTTTTCGCCTCCAGCTCTCGCAGCGCTTCTTCAAGATTGTCCACCGCGAAGGCGATATGCTGGATCCCCTCTCCCTTGGCTTCAATGAATTTGGCAATGGGTCCGTCCGGGGCGGTGGACTCCAGAAGTTCGATCTCTACATCGCCAAGGGGGAGAAACGCGGTCTTCACCTTTTGTTCGGCAACCGTTTCTTCGCCTTCCAGTTGGAGCCCTAACAGCTCTGAATAGAATTTCAAGGACGCATCGATGCTTTTTACCGCAATGCCAATGTGGTCTATCTTGACGGCTTTCATAATTCCCCCCTGTTTTTGTCCGGAAATGCAATTTTTTGATGGTCGGCGAGGGATACCAGAAGGCGAATTTTATGTCAAGTGGGGATAGTCGGCCTTATCTTTGTTTAAGATGATGAAAACACGAATATTATTTTATAACAAAAGAGGTAATTGCAAAACTCCCCATTCTTGTCATTCCCGCAACGATTCTGAGCGGGAATCTGGTTCTAACTGCTTGAAAAACCATATTCCCGATAGAGACATTCGGGAATGACAAATGGTTTTGCAATTGGCTCAAAAGGCAGATTTTTGGTTTGTTTTTCTGAAACCCGGACCCCTTGACAAGTTTTTAGTGATGCTTATATTACGCCCGAAAGAGCTAACACAAATAATAACATGATGTTAGCTCCTGGTTATGGTTGCCTGTCCGGGGTTCATTGCCGGGCGGGGAAGCGCTTAATAAACTCTTATGGAGGTGACGATATGTTTGAAACAGGCTTATGGAGATTTGGCGGTTTTGCGGATCCCTCCCGGGACGTGCGGCGTCTGCGGCAGGAGATGGATCGGATTTTTTCTGACTTTGCGCAGCCGGTTTCCCGGGAATTCCCGGCGGTAAACGCCTGGATTGGTGAGGCGGATGCGGTTGTGACGGCGGAGTTGCCCGGCATCGATCCGAGCGCTGTTGAGGTCTCGGTGGTAGGAGATACGCTGACCATCAGCGGCTCGCGCGAGGCGACGCCGCTTAAGGAGGGGGAGAGCTACCACCGTCAGGAACGAGGAGTCGGCAGCTTCAGCCGCAGTTTGCAGCTCCCGTTTCATGTCGATGCGGACAAGGTTGAGGCGAAGTATGAAAAGGGAATAATTGGGATAACCCTGCCCCGTTCCGAGGCGGAAAAGCCGAGAAAAATTTCGGTCAAGAACCAATAGGGGGTGAAATTATGAAGAATATTGTTGAATATGAGAAGAAACCGGTTCGGGAGGCGGCCGGGGTGGAGCGCACCCAGAACCGGCGGGTTTATGTCCCGAAGGTTGATATCATCGATACGAAAGAGTCCGTTATCCTGTATGCGGATATGCCCGGGGTGGATGAAGGTTCGGTGGATGTGACGATCGACAAGAATGTCCTGAATATCTCAGGGGTTGTCAAACCGCCTGAATTCGAGGGCAGGAGCATCGCCTACGCCGAGTACGATACCGGCGATTACGATCGTTCCTTTACGATCTCCGACGATATTGACCGGGAAAAGGTGGAGGCGCTGGTGAAAAACGGGGTTCTCAGGCTCGTTCTGCACAAGGCGCCGGAAGCGGCGGTAAAGAAGATAACCGTCCGGGCCGAATAGCCGGGCGTTTGATAAAGCCGGAGGGGCAGCCCTCCGGCTTTATTGCGGATGTCTCAGATGCTGACATTCACAGCCAGTTCAGCCAACTGAGGGGATATCACTTGCCATTCACCTTGAATTTTTCGACAAAATAGACCTTGTCAAAGGTACGCTTCAGGGCCTTGCTCTTGAATTTATCCACGAACGGCGACTCGGGATACTCTATCTCGTCGCCGACATTGATCCTTGCCTGCTTGGCGCCCACCCAGATTTTTCTGCCATTTTCCTCCACCTGCATAAAGGTGTAAGTGCCCCCGTCCAGGGTGGCTACAACCTTGCCTTTATGGCCGGCAGCCGCCGGTTGGGACGGAGGCGTAGCGGTAGCGCTATTTTGCGTCGGCGCCGGGGTTGTCGCCTGCGGAACAGCAGCCGGGGGCGGCGTTTCTTTAGGTTTGTCCTTGCATCCCGCAGCGGCAAGCCCCAACAGTGCCACTGCTATCAGTAATTGTTTTTTCATCATTTCTCCTGGGATATGATGTAATTTATAAACAGTCTATTATGGGAACTGGCGATTAAAACCTCATAAAATCAATCAGTGGCAGGCACTGCAACCGGAACTGCCGGCTATAATCTGTGAGCCATGACACGCAGAGGTACTGCATGATGAAATCCCGTTGGCTTCAACATATCCTTCATGCAGTCTGAGATTGTCAGACCATTCGATCGGATGTTTGGATGTCGGCCCGCCGATATGACAGGCGGTGCAGGAAGGTCCGCTTTGAAAAACCCCGTCCAGATTTGCGCCGTGGCAACTGGCGGTTGCGCAGCCGGCCGTGCCGTTTGCCTTGACATAGTTCCCGTGCGAGGCGCCGGGCAAGGTCATCCACTCTGGGGGATGGTAGGCATTCTGGCCGCCGATATGGCAGGACGTGCAGGAGGGGCCGCTTTGGAAAACCCCGTCCAGATTTGCTCCATGGCAACTGGCGGTTGCGCAGCCGGCCGTGCCGTTTGCCTTGACATAGCTGCCGTGGAGGGCATAGGCATAGGTTCCCCATAGGGTGGGATGGTAAGAAGCCCGGTTGCCGATGTGGCAGGTGGTGCAGGATGCCTGGGCAATCCCGCCCTGGTAATCCGCGCCATGGCACTCGGCGCATGTTTCCATGTTCGCCTTGGCCGCCGTCGTATGGCCGGTGGGCAGCCAGCCGGTCGGATGCCCCGTAGCAGAATCAAAATTGGACTGGGAACTGGAGCTGCCGCATCCGGCCAGCGCGAAGACGGAAATAAACAGCAGCAAGGCAAAGGTCAAAGAGGTTTTTGTTATCTGTGACATGTCTTGCACCTCTCATTGTTTTGTCTTCCGTGGCATTTTGCGCAGGAAGCCGGGTTGATCCTTCCTTCAATGCGGTGGCGGCTCAGGTAATCGCCGCGATGAGGCAGGTTACGTTCCGGGGAAGCCTTGTATTTATCGCTGGGCTTGAGCTCCTCTTTGTAGGCATGGCAATCCGTGCAGAAGGATTCGCGATGGCACGAGGCACAGACAGCTCTCTGTCCCACGGCGTAGTACTTATGCTTGCGGTAGAAATCATCAGCCTTGTGGTTCAAGGCGACGAACTGATTCTCGTGGCACTCGCCGCAGTTGACAAGCCCCTTGACTTCCTGCGGGTGCTTCCTGGCGAGACTGGCGCCGTTGGCACAGGCATAAACAACCAATCCCATTATAATTATTCCTATAAAGGCAAACAGTTTTTTCTTCACTTGGCCCCCCCTTCTGCACCGAACGTCTTGTCGAAAGAATAGGTGAGCTTTATCAGCCCCATTAAATTATGATCGAAATCAATACTTTTTGAATAGTCGACATCGACGGCCAATTGCAATTGCTCGGAAATTTCATACCCCACCCCAACCGAGGCGGAATAGGTGTTTTTAATGCCGCTGACAGCGCTGTCGTACTGCACATCGAAAAAGTCGGCCATTAGAGACACTTTCCCCAATTTTTTTGAGGCAAACAGGCGATACTCATCATAGGTCAGCTTGGCCGTTTCCCCGTCCATACGATGGAGGGAAAAGCCGACCATAAATGACTCGGAAGCTGTAAAGGTTGCTTTGCCGCCGAAGTATTTTGCCTCCCCGGCAATTTTATAATCGTAGTTTCTGTAGTCCACAACCAGCGCCAAACCCTCTATGGGGCTCACCTCAATGCCGCCTCCCAGGGAAAACATTTTCTCATTGGGGTCAATGATGCCTGTTGTCAGGCTGAAGACGCTTGTGGTCATCTGCTGGAAATAGTCCCGGTAATTTGTACTTGCCAGGTCGGCGCTAATTCTCAGATTCCCCAAGGGATTGAAGGTAAGGGCATAGGCATGCTCCATCCAGCCGGAGGTAACAGAATTGTAGGAAGAGCGGCCGGCCAAGTCAAGTTTCGGAAGCGGATGAAGCCAAAGGTCAAGGCCGGCTTCCTCCCTGATCCGGTTGCCGTCGTAATTCGTTTGCAGGATGCTTAATCCGAGCGAATAGTACTTGGGAACGCTGTGGGAAAAACGACCGCCGTAAGTCACATCGCCGCCCTTGAAATTAGGTTCGGTGACAACAGGCGCCCCCACATAGGCGGCGGCGCCGAATCCGCCGGTAAAATCACTGTGCAGATAAAGGCCGTCGAGCCTTTCGGCAGCCACGCCTTCCACGACAAACTGCCGGCCGGCGGTAAACTGCAGGTTATTATTGTTGCCCTGGTAACTTACATTACCATACTGAAACGCTCCCTCTGAGCGGCCTCCGGGTCTTCTATCACGTGTGTCAAGACGTCCCCAGCCTCCGAAATCGCCGGACAGGGCACCTTCTTTCAATTCGTTTTCAATCCCGAGGCGCAAATACTCGTAGATAGGCAAGAGCTTGCGGTCGTCCGCGGCCCGTTCCATGCGCAAAATTGTCTGGGATTCCCCGTTTACAGAAACGGCTTGCCCGACATTCGGCAGAAAGAGGGGGAGCAATAATGAAACGCTGATGCACAAAGCAAAAATAATTGCACATCTTTTCTTTTCATCAGGGATCATCAAGACATAGCCTCCTTGATTAGAATTAGCCGACCGGGATGCCGGCAGTCTGTTTATTTCTCAATCCCGCTATACGGTCTAAATGCGCTTGCGCACTTATCTTCTGCCGTAAAAACGCAGACAACGATCGCGAGTTTGCTAAATGCCTTAATCATCAAGCGATATTCCGTTGTTGCCAGCTTTTGACTATGCCCCTCCGCAGTTCTTTGCGTCGCGGTAGCGAACTATAGATAATGAAAATAAATAAAGCAAGTTTTTTCATCGCCAAAACATAAAAAAGGCGGGTCGCAGCCCACCTTTTTTATTGTATTGCATTTGTTTATCGCCTTCATTGGGAATAGAGGTGGGCCGAAGCCCACCTCCCTGACCCTGCTATTTGAAGGCTTCCATGATTTTGGTAATTACCGTGTCAAATACCGTGCTGTCGGTTGCGACCGCACGATAACCATTGTCCTTGGTGTGCTGGCTTAAAGATACCAGACCGCCGAGGTCATCTCTGTTGATCATATTGGTTCTGTGGCATGAACCGCAGGCCCGGGCCGCAGGACCGGTTACATAGCTCGGTACGCCGGTGATGCTTCTGGTTCGGCTTTTAAGTGTGTCTCTTGAGGCCGAAAGCGTGCCGCCCAATGATTTGGATTGATCCGGCACTTCAAACGTACCGGCAACGTGGCAGGATTTACAGTTTCTCGTAGTGAACGTGGGATAAGAGAAAAACGAGCCGGCTCCCAAGTCCCCGGTTTCGAGTTTATATTCCATCAGTGTGAACGGATCCGCAAAGTCGATATTCTGAATATCGAAGGGCTGGTTGGAATGGATCGCGTGTACATAGGAATCGATGGATCTCGACTGCATTTCCAAATGCGAACCGCCAGGGCGCGTGGTATGGCATACCCGGCAAACAGTTGTGCCGCCGCCGCCATAGGAGGGTGAATGGAAGGTTCTTCCCAGGGCGCCATGGCAGTTGTCACAACCTGCTGCCGCTGTTGTCGCGCCCGAAACCTTGGTGATGGGGCTGAAGTAATTGACAAAAGCCTTGGTAGTAAGGTCAAAGGTCTTGGATGGGGCAGCTACCGGGACGACATAATCTTTTGTAGCCAAAGAATTTGCTTCCAGGTTTGTAGTGCTGTCTACCTGTCCCAAAACCTTTGTCAGTTTTGGCAAGACCACAATTTCTACCCGTTTTATCGTGCCGTCGGTTATCTTCGCGGCCCAGTCAGCCAGACTTGCCTTGACTTCCCAGGCGCCGCCGGCTGCGGAGACAGTCGTGAAGCGCGGATGCGTTGCGCCGACTGCGTATTCAAGATTCCTGACGCTGACGCCATTTATCGTGGCTGAGCCGTGCGCATCAACAATGAAATCCTTGGTGTTGTAACCATAAAGGCCGATGGACAGAGTCGGCTTAATGTCTGTGACTGCCAGCGTCGTGGCGCTCGTCGGATCCGTCTTGGTCGCTTTGAATTTGACGGTAAGATCGGTGCCGCTGAGGGTTGCGCTGTCGATTGATATAGCGAAGATATCTTTATACTTCTTGTCGGCCGCGGCATAGAGAACCTTGTCATAGCCGGAGTGAATGGCGCTGAATGCCGGCGCAATGCCGCCGACGCTGTTATGGCAGTTATTGCATACTCCGTTTGCGGGCATCGCGTGACCTGCCAGGGTCGGCAAGGAAAGACTGCTTGTGCCGCTGAACGGGTGGCAGCTCTTGCATGTTTCAATTTTAAACTGGGCATCCGCCGTAATGGTGGCGATTTTGCCTTCGTGGCAAACGACGCAGTTTGACATGGACTGGGGATAGAGGAATTCCATGGCATGAGACATGTGCACGTCATTCATCAGCGTCGTTTTATAGCCGTACTCCGTCTCCTGTGCTGCGGTCAGGGCTGTTCCGTCGCCTGCGTCGTATGACGCAGCCAAGGTAGGATCGTTCACAGCCAGGGGCCATTCAAAATGCCCGCCCTCGCCATCGTCCTTGTGGCAGGGCTTACAGGTATAGAACTCCGTGGCTGCACCACCTGCCACTTTCGTAGCGCCCAGGATGGTACCGTGCTTGCCGTAGGGTATGGTATGGCACTTTTCACATCCGGCGACATTTGCGGCAGATGTGTAATTAACAGTGCCAAATTTCTTTACCGATGCGAATGGGTATTTGGCTTGGGTGACGCGTCCGCCGGGGACACTTGCAACTTTCTCATCGTAGCCGTACACGGCGATCGTGCCGTTACCCGCGGCTAAATTACCAAGGTCGATGGTGCTGTAGGTGCTCGTGCACGTGCCGGCGCCATCATAGGCCAGCGTACCTTTCATGCTTGTTCGTCCCTCAGATAATCCTGCAGTTGTATCTTTGGGGAAAGTCGCACCGTCATACCCTGACCAGTAAATATTTAAGTTATCGGCATCCTTGCAATTAAAGTCGGCGCCAACTTTGGTCATCTTGAAGCTTACCGTGGTTGTCCCCGCGGCGTAGGCGTAGGTTATGTTTGACACCTGGATGCCTGCCGCATCAATCTTGTTTAGTTGATCATAGTACGCCTGATGGTCAGAGCCGGCGGTTTTATGGCAAACAGCGCATGATTCAGGGCTGACCGACGCTGCAAGAGACACTGCGGCATTGGCGGAAGTCTGCAGTGCCGACCATTCGGCCTCAGTCCCGCTATAGCTCAGGGCCGCTGCACTTGCGTAAGATAACGACAGTAACTGCGCTTGAGTTCCGGTGAAGCCGGCAGCTTGCGCGGTTGCATATTGGCTGGCGGATGCGGTTAACGACGCGGCGTCAACTGGAGCCGCAGGACCAGCCGGACCAGCAGGACCAGTAGGACCAGCGGGGCCCGCACTGCCATCGCTGCCGCTGCAGCCTGACAGGGCAAAGATGCTTAAAACGATAAATAAAACAAACAACGGAACGCTCTTTTTCATAAAAATCCTCCTTTTCGATTTAAATTGTTTAAGAAGAAGCTGATTTATTGCTCTTCATCTTTGCTCTTCGCCAATTAGAGCTGTATCCTGTGAAGCAATGAACATGCCACCTCTGCAATAACAAATTAATTCGTAAAATTATATATTTGCTGATTTATTGCAATTCCCGCTGCGCGACAGGTGGTAAAATCACCAGATACACTCGGTGATATCACCACTGTTTATTCTTCTGCTGGCGGTCAGGACGGCATTCTTCCTTCCCAACGCCATTAAAGCCTGGAAATCAAGTTCTGACTGGTAAAATGGTATATTAGGCGCTGTAAATCCGTCAAGGTGTTCTAAAAAGTACAAAACTCAGGGTGAAAAGATAGAATAAACGGCTAATTAACGCCGGAAGCAAGCAATTGCTATATTATTCATCATCGGGACGGCGCTGGTTCCCAAATCTCCTTAACCCTCGCAAAGGTATGGGCAATGATTCATTTTTCGAGCTTTGCAGTTTGGGAGTTGATGCCCCGGTTATGGGAACAGTGGGTGGTTGCCCCGCGGATGATGCTTGAGCCGGAAGGCGGGCGGCTGATTTCTGGGAGGGGGGGGCTGTGTCAAAAATGATAACCACCTTCATTTTTTCATCATACATCAGCAACTTATTTTCAATGCCGATGCTATTTAAGATGGACCTTAACCCCTCGTCCATCGTAGCCTTGTGCAGGGCTTGCGTGACCGGTTTGTCCAGCCATTTGTCGGGGGCATTGATCTTCCATCTGGTTTTTTTGGCGATTTTCCCCAGTACGCTGCGTAGCGGTTCATTACTGAAGTCCATGGTAGTCGTGCCCGGAACCGCGGCTTTCTCCGCTCCCCAGCAGGGGGCTATTGCAAAAATGGCCGCCAGCAATCCAAAACAAACCAGAGTAAAATATTTTTTCATTATTGCGATTAACTGGTTAAACATAAGTTTACTTTTCTGCGGATATTAAACCAGAACAAACGAGGAAATTGCAAAACTCCCCATTCTTGTCATTCCCGATAGAGACATTATGAACATTAAGCTTCGCTTTCGGGAATGACAAATGGTTTTGCAATTGCCTTAAACGTTATTATTTCGCAACGATCTCGACCTTTGCCCTTTTGTTGAGCTCGTCGACCCAGGCTGCCCGGGTCATTCCCTTTTCCTGCGTACCCTTGGCAACGAGTTTGGCAAACAGAATGTCCTTTTCAATCCGATTTTCGAACGCGGCCGGCGTCACGTCGCGACTTTTAAGAAATGCATCAAAATCCTTATCAGAGAGTTTGAGGCTTTTCTTGACCGCGCTGATTTTGGCCGCGATTTCCTGCGGGGACACGGTAATCTTTTCCTTGGCTGCCTCGGTCACCAGTATTTTATCCCGGATTATTTTGTTCAGTATCTGTTTTCTCAAATCCCCCGCGGCCACTTTGCCCGCTGGGTCGGAATCAGCCTGACCGCTTTTCCCGGTCGCCTTTTTATAGAGGTCTAATTTCTTATCCACCTCCGCGACGGTGATCTTTTCCCCGTTGACGATGGCGGCTGTTGAGTTGAGCGGGTTTTGCAGGACGCCGGCAAAGAGCAAGAGCGCCACACTCCCCAAAACCACCAGCAAAACGGCCAGAATCGCATAGAGCTTTTTCCTGCCCGGCCCTTTCTGATCCTGAGGAGGGAGTGCCATTTCCACTTTTTTCACTCCTCCGCCTTTCACTTCCTTACCGCATGCTCCGCAGACCGCCACCCCGTTTGCCAAGGCATTCCCGCAGTGGGGACATTCCCAATTTGCCATTTCTTTTTAACCTCCCGGCATTTTGATCAAAACCTCGGGCGGCCTATGCCATAAGCGACCGACAAAGTAAAGGAAAGAAAAACCAAAGCTACCTTTCGCTGCTTTGGCGGCGCTGGGCAACCCACTCTTTCAGCGCGGCATCAATGCGCGCTTGCCAGCCGGGGCCGGTAGTGCGAAAATACTCCAAGACATCACGGCTGTAACGAACGGTGACGGGTTCTTTCGTCGGTCTCTTTTGAGCCCCCCGCTGCCCCGGCTTTCGTTTCGGAAATACCGCCAAAAGATCCTGCGGCAACACCTCAGCAGCAGGTCGAAAAAGCTTCATATCTTCCTTGGTCAATTCCCGAACTTCCCCAGATTTATCGGTCAGCGGTTTCATCTTCATAATTATCCAGTCAGCATCAAAAACTCTGCGGCGGGAATCAGAAAACAGTTGTCAGGGAATGCTTCTGCTCTGTCCAGATCGCGGACGATCTGATAGCAGGGGAGGTTCAGCAGCCGACCAAAATGCCGGATAGCCGGGGTGATCTCCCGCCCGCCTTCTTTTGCCTCGAAAAGGGCCAGTGGCTTGTTGTCCTTAACCAGCACGAAATCGACTTCCCGTTTCGCCGTGTCGCGGATGTACATGACCTCGAAAATTCCGAGGCCCGTTTCCGTGAAGCGTGCAGCCATTCTCATGAGACTGACCGCTATGAAGTTCTCAAAACGGGGTCCCGCCTCCTGCAGCATTGACCAGTCGTAGAAGTATAGTTTGGGTTCCTTCTTCAGCGAGCGCTGGATCTGCCTGTGCCAGGGCCTGATCGTGAATACCAGATACACCTCCTTTAGAATCTCGAGCCAATTGAGAACCGTGCTGTGGTGGCAATTCAAATCCTCCCGCAGGGAATTGACACTCAGGGGCGCCCCGATCTTTGAGGGGAGGAGCTCGACCAGATGTTCGAGTCCCCGGATATCGGCGATGCGAGTCAGGTCGCGGACATCCTCCTTGGTCAGAAGAGTCTTGTAATCGGTCTGCCAGCGGCGGTGAAACTTCGGCGACGCCTTCAGGAAAGGTTCCGGAAAACCGCCCAAACGGATCAATTCATCCAAGGCCTCCCGGGGTTTGTCTGTATCGACCTTTCTGACCTCCCGCAGCAGACCGTCGCCATTTTCAAGGAGCAGATCGTCGGCCAGAACGAAGGAAAAATCTACCGTCGCCTCGGCCAGCCCCAAAGGGAACATCCGGTACGAAAAGTATCGGCCCACCAGCGAATCTCCCGACTTTCGATACATTCCCAGACGCGAACTTCCGGTGACCAGAAGCTGGATCTTCTCCCTGTTGGAATCGTAAAATCCTTTGAGAATATCCCGCCAGTTTTTCTGCTTGTGGATTTCGTCGAACACAATCGGAACGGGTTCGCTTTTGTATCGTTCCTCGACGATGTTTTTGAAAAAGAGCGGATTTCTGCGGTATTCCGCAATGATGGCAGGATCATCCCAGTTGAAATACATATCACTGCATCCGGCGGAGCTGAGCCAGTTTCGGGCAAAGGTCGTCTTGCCTACCTGCCGGGGGCCGGTCAGGAAGATCATCTTGTCCGCCGTCATTTCGGGATCGAACAGGTATCTCGCCACCAAACGTTCCATGGTGATAAAATTTCATACATGCGAAATAAAATCAAGATATATTTTCATGGTTGCGGAAAAATATCCCGATCTTAAAACCGTGGATGCCGTTCAGATTGCTGCGGCGTTCGTATGAGAAATCCTGGCATATATCCTCGCAACACGTCACTTAAATAAGTCTGAATGTGTCCCGGTTCGTATCAGGAATAAAGTGTTTTCATCATATTTGTAAATTAGCAGCCAATCTGATTCAATATGGCAATCTCTACAACCATAATAATTTCCTGCCAATTTATGGTCCTGATATATTGAATCCAATTTTTCTCCGTGCCCAAGAGAACGTATTACGGATTTAAGCTTTTCCATGTCCTTGCCTCTTCTAAGTTGTCTTTCAATGTCTTTCTCAAAAGCGGTACTGGCATGGATTAGCTTCATCATCAAATACCGAGATGCGTGAATAGTTCTTCTGTATTTTCGAATTGTTTTCCGCCGCCAGCTTCAATTTCTTTCATGGCTGACATGGTTTCGGCATTGGGAATATTTATTTCAAAAGGCAAACCGTGATGAAGTTCTACTTGCTTGAAGAACAGCGTGATTGCTTGCGTAGTTGACAGGCCTAAAAGATCAAAATATTTCTCCGCGCTTGTCTTTAATTCCGGTTCAATACGGGCGCGAACCATAGCGCTTTTTATTTTAGCCGCTGTTTTATTCATGATTTTATTTCCCCCTGTGGCAGAAATGTAGCACATACGGGGTACACCGTCAAATATTTCTTCAACTTCAATTGACACAACCGCCGACACTGAATATACTACCAACGATTTAAACGCTGAGGGGAAGAGGATGCCGGAAGAGACTTTTGGTCGGCCCGAGGAAGATGTGGAAACCGGGCAGGAGGTGCAGGAACCCAAAATGTACCGGGTGCTCCTCCACAACGACGATTATACGACGATGGATTTTGTGGTGGAGATTCTCATTGCCGTTTTCCACAAGCCGGCGGCCGAGGCGACCCGGATCATGCTCGACGTGCATAAGAAAGGGACGGGCGTCTGCGGTGTTTATACCTACGATATATCCAGAACGCGGGTGGCAATGGTTCATAAGTTGGCCAGAAAGCGGGAGTTTCCGCTGAAGTGTTCCCTTGATGAGGTCTGAGCGTTTTTATAGAAATTGGCGGGACGCGCTTTGCCGCGTCCGGGGCGGTTGTCTGAAGGGGAAACCATCATAAATCAACAAATTATGCATGCATTTTTTGGTGCAAGGAGTATTCTTAGATGAAAATAAGTGAAAGCCTCAACCGGATAATCATGGCCGCCTACGCCGAGGCGAATGTCCGAAGGCATGATTTCATAACGCCGGAGCACCTTCTTTACGCCTCTCTTTTTTTTGACGAGGGCAAAGAGATCATCGCCGGCTGCGGCGGGGATCCATCCCGCCTGCGCAAGCTGATCGAAAAGCACCTCGAAGAGACCGGTTCCGTGACAGGGGCGATGAACCGGGCGGCCCAGTCCGTCGGGTTTCAGAACGTCCTGGAGCGGGCCGCCTGGCATACCACATCCGCGCAGAAAGAGATGCTGGATCTGGGCGACGTGCTGGTTTCCATCCTTGAGGAAAGGGAATCCCACGCCTCCTACTTTCTGCAGCGGGAGGGGATAAGCCGTCTATCCATCCTTGAATATATCTCCCACGGCATTGCCTCGCCTGCGGGGGCGGAGGAAACGCGACGAGGGGGCGCTGGATCTCAGCCAGGGGAAAATGCCCAGGAGGACAGGGAAAAGCAGAACAAGTTCCTTCGCTCTTTCACGACGGAACTGGTGGCAAAGGCCCGGGCCGGCGAGATGGATCCGCTGGTCGGCAGGGAAGAGGTCCTGCAGCGGACAATCCAGGTTCTCTGCCGGCGCTTCAAGAACAATCCGGTGCACGTCGGCGAACCGGGAGTCGGAAAAACGGCGATCACCGAGGGGCTGGCCCAGCTTGTCGCAAGCGGGATGGTTCCCCAGAAACTTAAAAATGTGGAAATATATTCGCTTGATATGGGATCGGTTCTGGCGGGCACCCGTTTTCGCGGTGATTTCGAAGAGCGCCTGAAACGCATCCTCGCCGAGCTGCAGAAAAAGGAAAACGCTGTCCTCTTTATCGATGAAATCCATAATATTATCGGCGCCGGGGCGGTTTCCAGCGGTTCGCTCGACGCCTCCAACATCCTGAAGCCGGCCCTCGTTTCGGGAAAACTGCGCTGCATCGGTTCGACCACCTACGACGAATACCGGAAATATTTCGAAAAAGACGGCGCCCTGTCGCGGCGCTTCCAGAAGGTTGAGGTCCCGGAACCCTCGGTCGAGGAGACGGTGCGGATACTGGAGGGAATCCGGCAGCGGTATGAGACATACCACCAGGTCTCTTACACGGAGGATGCCCTCCGGATGGCCGCCGAGCTTTCCGGCCGGTATATCAGCGATCGCCGTCTGCCGGACAAGGCGATCGATGTGATCGACGAGGCGGGCGCCCTGATCTCGATGAACTTTCAGGAGGCCGAAAAGGCGGCTGAAGCCGCGGCAATCGGCGTCGAGGAGATTGAAAAGGTTGTCGCCCGCATCGCCCGAATACCCGAGCGGACGGTTTCCTCCACGGAGGTGGAAAAACTTCGCGATCTCGAAGGTGAGTTGAAGGCCCGGGTTTTTGGGCAGGATGAGGCGGTGACCCGGGTTGTGGAGTCAATCAAGCGGGCGCGGGCGGGTTTCCGCGAGCCTGATAAGCCGGTTGCTTCGCTGCTCTTTGTGGGACCGACCGGGGTCGGGAAGACCGAACTGGCCCGCCAGCTTGCCTCAATCCTCGGTTTGCCGCTCTTGCGTTTCGACATGGGCGAGTATCAGGAAAAGCACGCCGTCGCGAAATTCGTCGGGGCCCCTCCCGGATATGTCGGCTATGAAGAGGGCGGGCTCCTTACCGAATCCATTCGCAAGAACCCGCACGCCGTTCTGCTTCTCGACGAGATCGAGAAGGCGCATGAGGACGTCTTCAACTCGCTGCTTTCGATCATGGACTACGCAACCCTGACCGACAACAACGGGAAAAAGGCCGATTTCAGGAATGTCGTTCTCTTGATGACCTCGAACGCCGGCGCGCGGGAGATCGGCCGGCAGACGATCGGCTTCGAGGGGCAGCCGATCCAGCGCAATGCCGTTTATAAGGCCCTCGAGCGCACCTTTTCGCCGGAATTCCGCAACCGCCTGGATGCCGTCGTCAACTTCAACGCCCTGAATGATGAGATTGTCCTGCGAATTGTCAAAAAGGCCATCGCCGAATTCTCCGGGCAGCTTGTCGCCAAAAAGGTGCTGTTCACGGTTAGCGACGAATGCTATGCCTGGCTTGCCCGTCGGGGTTATTCCGCGGAGTTCGGGGCGAGGGAGATAGCGCGGCTGGTCCAGGAGAAGATCAAGGGGTTCTTTGTAGAAGAGGTGCTTTTCGGCAGCCTGCGCGAGGGCGGCGAAGCCGTTGCGACGATTGAAAAAGATGATGTCGTAATCAGGGTAACCCATGCCGGTATATCTCCTGACCGATGAGCCTCTCTTCCCTCCGGTGGAACTCGCTGACCCGGAGGGGCTACTGGCCGTAGGCGGCGATTTGTCGCCCCAGCGGCTTCTTGCCGCTTATCATGCGGGCATTTTCCCCTGGTACAGCGAAGGCGAGCCGCTCCTCTGGTGGTCGCCGGATCCCCGTTTTGTCCTTTTCCCGGAAGAACTGCACGTTTCCCGGAGCATGAGGCAGTTTCTGAAAAAGGGCGTCGTTACGATAACCTTTGACCAGGCGTTCAAGGAGGTGATCTTCGCCTGTGGCAGCCTGCCGCGTCCCGGGCAGGACGGAACCTGGATCACCACGGAAATCATTGATTCCTATAACAATCTCCACAAACTCGGTTTTGCCCACTCCGTCGAGGCCTGGGACAGCGAAAAACTGGTCGGAGGCCTCTACGGCGTATCGCTGGGCCGCGTGTTTTTCGGCGAATCGATGTTTTCGGCAATCCCGAACGCCTCAAAGGCTGCCTTGATCGCGCTTGTTTCTTTTCTGCGCGAGCGGGGGTTTGACCTCATCGATTGTCAGATGGAAACCAGACACCTGGGAAGTCTGGGGGGCCGCCTTGTTTCCCGGGCAGAATTCTGCCGTATGCTGCAAGCTTCTCTGCGGCATGAGACTTTGCAAAAAAACTGGGGAGAAAGCGAAGCTTGATGTTCATAAAGCACGGCATCCTCCGCAGAAGAGGGCAACGTCGCGGGCGTTTTTTCCCCGGAACTTGACTTATTAATTCAGATGGTTTTATATGAGCCACGGAACAACAAAGAGACGCGTCAGCGGACCTGACGCGGGAGCGATGTCCGGGGCTGTTGCACTTCTTAGGCGGGGAGGGACTAAATGGGCGAGGGAATATGCGATTACACCAGGTTTATGGTTGATTTACGGCGTCACATGTGGTTGGAAGGCGTGGAAACAGAGTTGCGCCGGCTTATCTGGCAGATTGCCGTTACCGGAAAGTACATCTCAGCCAAAATCCATGAGTCCAACAGAAAACTGGCCGGGTTCCAGAACCTCTACGGGGAGGAGCAGCTTTCTCTCGACAGGAGCGCGGATGAAATTCTCAAGATTCAGCTTCAGTACTCAGGCTTTGTCAGGGAGTACGCCTCCGAGGAGCAGAACAGCGTCATTCCGATAGGCGGCAAGGGAACGGAGCAGTATTTCGTCACGGCCGATCCGCTGGACGGCTCTTCCTTGGTCGATACCAACCTCGCAATTGGCACCATCATCGGCATCCACAAGGAATCGATGTTTGCCTGCGGCAAGGATACGATGGTGGCGGCGCTGTACATAACCTACGGTCCGCTGATTACGATGGTATATTCAGCCGGCAACGGAACCCATGAGTTTGTCCTCAACCGGGAAGGCGAATACGTACTTTCCCAGGCAAATATCAGGATGAAGGAAAAGGGTTCCATCTACAGCCCCGGCGGGATCAGGCGGGATTGTGAAGAGGGTCATGTCAAATATCTGGAATATCTGGAGGCCGAAGGGTACAAACTGCGCTACAGTGGTGGATTTGTCCCCGACATCAATCAGATACTGATAAAAAAGGGAGGGGTGTTCACCTACCCGGCCCTGAAAAAAAACCCCCGTGGCAAACTGCGGATGCTCTTTGAACTTCAGCCGCTGGCCTTCATTGTTGAACAGGCCGGAGGGAGCGCCACCAATGGCCATGAGGATATCCTCTCGCTGAGGATTGATGATCTCGATCAGCGCTGTCCTGTTTACATCGGCAGCCGCTTCGAGGTTGCCAAGGCGAAGGAATTCCTGACCGCATAATTTCAGGGCAAAAAAACTAACGGATTTTTGCACCGACTGCCGGATTTTTGTCGAAGCCCACCAGGGTGAGTCCGCCTTCCGCCGCGTCCGTTGCCAGAAGCATCCCGTGCGATTCCACCCCCATCAGTTTCGCCGGTTTCAGATTGGCGACGACGATGATGGTTTTGCCGACGAGTTCTTCCGGCTGGTAATCCTTGCCCATGCCCGCGACGATCTGCCTCTCGCCGTCGATTTCCACAATCAGCCGGATGAGCTTGTTGGATTTCGGGACGGCCTCCGCCTTGAGCACCTTGGCCGTCCGCAGATCAATTTTTTCGAACTCCTCATAGGTGATTTCCGGTTTGATGGCCGGCGGCGCGGCTTTGGTTTTGACAGGGGCGACTTCCTGTTTTGCCGCTGCGGTCTTGATTTCCACCCGGGGAAAGAGGGCGCCTCCCGGTTTAAGCAGGTTACCGGCTTTAAGGCCGCCCCAGCTCCGGATTGTTGCAAAATTTTCGGTGGCAGGCTCGGCAATGCCAAGCTGTTCCATGATCCGGGTTGCCGAACCGGGCATGAACGGGGAAACAAGGACAGCGACTATTCTCAGCGATTCCAGCAGGTTGTAGATGATGGTCTCCAGCCGTTTTTGCAGCGCCGGCTCCTTGGCCATCACCCAGGGCTCCTGCTCGACGATGTATTTGTTGGCGACGCCGATGAATTCCCAGATGGCGATCAGCGCCTTATGGAAGCTAAGTTCGGAGAAGCAGATATCCATATTTTCGATTGTGTGCAGGGCCGTTTCCCGCAAAAGAACGTCCTGGGCCGCTTCTTCCGTGGCAGGCGGGACTTCTCCATTCGTGTATTTTACCGCCATCGTCAGAGTCCGGCTGACGAGGTTTCCCAGGTCGTTGGCCAGATCGGAGTTGATCCGCCCGACTAAGGCCTCCTCGCTGAAGCTTGAGTCCAGCCCGAAGACCATGTCGCGAAGCAGAAAATAGCGGAATTGATCGAGACCGTACTTGTCCTTCAAATCTAGGGGCTTGACGACGTTCCCCACGCTTTTGGACATCTTGCCGCTGTCCACGTTCCAGTAGCCGTGCACGTTCAGATGACTGTAAGGCTCGATCCCGGCGGCCTTCAGCATGGTCGGCCAGTAAATTCCGTGGGGTTTGAGAATGTCTTTCGCGATCAGATGCTCCGCCACCGGCCAGAATTCGCGAAACTTTTCGCCGGCCGGGTAGCCCAGCGACGTTACGTAGTTGATCAGCGCGTCGTACCAGACGTAGGTTACGTAGTTTTCATCAAAGGGGAGCGTGATCCCCCAGGTGAGGCGGCTTTTCGGCCGGGAGATGCAAAGGTCCTCCAACGGGTCGCGCAGAAAGGCAAGCACTTCGTTCTTGTAGCGCTCCGGGCGGATAAAGTCGGGGTGCGTCTCAATGTGGCGGATCAGCCATTCCTGATAATTGCCCATCCGGAAGAAATAGTTGCTTTCCTTGCGCACTTCGGGGGCTGTCTGGTGGTCCGGGCATTTTCCGTTCACCAGTTCCGTTTCCCGGTAGAAGCGCTCGCAGCCGACGCAATACAGCCCCTCGTACTCGCCGAAATAGATGTCGCCCGCCGCATGCACCTTCTGCAGAATCGCCTGGACTGTCCGGATGTGGTTTGGGTCGGTCGTTCTTATGAAATAGTCGTTTGTTATATCCATAAGCGGCCAGAGGGAGCTGAACTGGGCGCTGATCCGGTCGGCGTATTCCTTGGGGGTAATCCCCGCCTCTTTTGCCGCCTCCGCAATCTTGTCGCCATGTTCGTCGGTGCCGGTTGTAAAGAAGGTGCGGACGCCCCGGAGGCGGTGGTAGCGGGCCATGACATCGGCGACAACGGTGGTGTAGGCGTGCCCGATGTGGGGCGAGGCGTTTACATAGTAGATCGGCGTGGTGATGTAAAAGGCGCTTTTCATAAATTCCTTCCTGAATTCATCTTTCATACAATAATCTTGACATCATGGGCCTTGTAAGTCATTTCTTTTCGGTCTTCCAGCATAACGACGACCTCTGACCGCAGGATATTCTGGCGGATTACCTTGCCCTGGCCATCGGCCGTCTGGACCATCTTTCCGGGTTTCGGCATCTCTTTTTTCAGACCGACGTAAGCGTCGTATTCGAATGCCAGGCAGCACATCAGCCGTCCGCAGAGGCCGGAGATTTTTTCGGGGTTGAGGGACATGTTCTGCTCTTTTGCCATCTTGACCGAAACACGGTCCATGTTGTGCAGGAAGCTCCCGCAACACACCTCCCGGCCGCAGATCCCCAGACCTTTTACGATCTTTGTCTCCTGCCGGGCGCCGATCTGTTTCAGCTCAATGCGGGTCCGGAATTTCTGCAGCAGATCCTTGACCAGATCCCGAAAATCGACCCGGCTTTCCGAGGCGAACGAGAAGACCATTTTGCTTTTGTCGAAGAGGCATTCCACCTCCACGAGCTTCATGGGGAGCCTCTTCTCGGAGATTCTGCCGGCGCAGTACCTCATGGCCTCTTTTTCCAACTTGCTGTTTTCCGCTCTTATTTGCAAATCTTCATCGGTTGCCGAACGCAGCACCTTTTTCAGATTATTCAAGCACCGGGAAGCGGAAAGGGTCTTTACGGCGTCAGCCACCATGCCAATCGCCGGGCCGTTGTCCGTGTCAACCAGAACGAGGTCGTCCCGCTGCAACTGCAGCTCTCCCGAATCGAAGCTGTATATCTTTCCCTCTTTTTTGAACTTAACGCCGATGATGGTTTTCAATGAGATTCACCTGAACTCTTAATCATTTTCATCCTTCTTTGTGACGGCAAGCCGCCATGAGTGCTTATCTGCTATGCGAGCCTAACCAGCATGGCCTCCAAAGTCAAGGTTTTGTTGGAATTTCTGGAGATGGCGTCCATGGCGCGTCCCACAACCGCCATATTTTTGAGAATCTCCCGTCCCGACAGGCGAGCGGCCAGGGCTGAAATAGCCGCCTCCCAGTCCTTGAACAGGAGCATTTCGCTTTCGCCTGTTTCTTTCAGGATCAGCGAGTCCCGATAGGCGTTTTGCATTATCTGGAGCCGTTGGGTTATCTCTTCCCGCTCTGTTCCCAAACGTCGGGCGAAGGCGAGCCTTTTTATCAGGTCTGCCGGGTCATCCTCGGCCAGTCGCTTCAATATTCCGTTGCGGACGGTCATGTAATCTTCCTTCTTCATCTCGATGGCGTCGCCGATGCTCCCGAGCGAGGCCGCGGCAATTGCATCCGCCTCGGCCTCGCCGAATCCCTGTTGTTCACGAAGGAAGCTGGCCACCTCTGTCTTCTGCAGCGGGGCAAAGCGCAAGGCTTGACAGCGGGAGAGGATCGTAACCGGCAGGGCGTGCGGTCGGGCGGAAGTCAGGATCAGGACGTTATCCGCCGAAGGCTCTTCCAATGTCTTGAGCAGGGCGTTTGCCGCCGGGGCGTTCATTTTATCGGCGTCCTGCAGGATAAAAACCCGTTTGCCATCTTCCGGACGAAAGGCCATCGTGGCCATTATTTCTCTTACCGCAGCAATTTTTATGAACTGGCCTTCAGCGACAATCTCAATAATATTGGGATGATTTTTATGCTCGGCCTTCAGGCAGGAGGGACAGACGTCGCAGGGGGGATCCGCGGCGGGGCAGTTGAGGGCCCGCGCGAACACCGAGGCAACCGTTTTCTTTCCGACCCCTTCTTTCCCGTAAAAAAGATAGGCGTGGGCGACCCTGTTTGCCGCCATGGCGCTCTTCAGGATCGCGAGTGGTTTTTTATGTCCGTATATCTGCTGGAATCTCAAATATCTTACCCTGTTGACATATGGAGGGGCGCGGCATGCCTTGCCCCTACTGATTTGTGCCGAGCAATGCCGTCAGCAGACGGCGAACCTCCCGCTGGATTTCCTCCGGAGTTCCGGACGCATTGACAAGCCGGAAGCGCTCAGGCGCCGCTTCGGCAAGCTGCAGATAACCATCCCTTACCCGTTGGTGGAAGTTCGTCTCTTCCTGTTCGAAACGATCCTCCGCGCTGTCGGGGGCGCTCCCCGCCGCCCGCGTCCGGGCCCGCCGCAGGCCGGCTTCGACCGGCAAATCGAACAGCAGGGTAAGCTCCGGTTCCAGACTGCGCGACGAAAACTCGTTTAACCATCGGATTAATTCGGTATTTATCCCCCGTCCGAATCCCTGATAGGCCACGGTCGCATCCGTATAGCGATCGCACAGAACCCATTTTCCGTCGTTCAACGCCGGAATAATCGTTTCTGCCACATGCTGGGCGCGGGCTGCCGCAAACAGCAGCAGTTCCGCCTCGGCGCCGATATTCCAGGAGCGGCGGTTCAGCAACAGCTCGCGGATCTTCACACCAAGGGGCGTACCGCCCGGTTCGGCAGTGGCGAGGACAGGCAGGCCCCGACTGCGCAGCCACGCCTCGGCGAGTCGTAACTGCGTGGTCTTGCCGCATCCCTCTATGCCGTCGAATGTGATAAATCTATTCACTCCAGCCGCCTGAAATCACGATGATATTTATCTATGTTAAAAAAAGAGGCGGGGAAAGGCCGCGACAGGCATTGGCAGCGGCGCTTTCCCCTATTTTTTGTTCAAACCTGTAAAAACTGACTTGCCGGAACTACTCTGCCGGTTTGATCGCTTCCACAGGGCACTGTTCTGCGCATGTTCCACAGTCCGTGCAGAGCTTGGCGTCGATTACATACCTATCGTCGCCCTCGCTGATTGCCTCTACCGGACATACACTCTGACATGATCCACAGGAAATGCACTCATCGGTAATAAAATGCGCCATTTTTCTAATCCTCCTTCAATAGTTTTAATTTGACTGCAATCAGACGAACCGGGAAACCCGTTTCGCTTTCCTAAGCTGAAACCACGGCTGTGACTTCGGGGATCTCCTTCTTAAGGAACTGCTCCACGCCGTTTTTCAACGTCATCTGTGCCATTGGGCAGCCATGGCAGGCGCCGGTCAGACGCACCTTGACAACCCCCTTTTCGTCCACATCCACGAACTCAATATCTCCGCCGTCAGCCTGAAGAGACGGCCGTATCTTGTCAATGGCCTTTTTAACTTTGTCCTGCATGGTCTTTCTCCTAATTGAAATCTTTTAATTTGCCCCAGCTTAATGAGGCATCCGGTCCGTCATTTCCCGGATGAGCCCTCTGGCCATATTCTCCAGCTCGGGCTTGACGATCAGATACTCGCTTACCCGGCTATGCGCCGCACTCCATAGAATTTTACCGGTTTTTGCCTCGACCATCGTTATGCTGAGCCCCACTTTTGCCGCTTTTTTGTCGTCCACGATGGTATAATTCCAGGAGTCAACGCGGTTAACCAAAAAAGCCTCGGTTCCGGTCAAATTCCCAATCCTGCTGCTGAGTTCAGGGTCGGAGAATTTTACCTTTGTCAGTTTTTCCAGGTATCCCGACACTGCCCCCCGGAGTTCCTCATCTTTTCGAAGCCGCTCCGCGAAGCCCTCTCCCCCAAGGACCCCTTCGAACCAGTGCCGTTCGGTCAATGCCTCGGTAAAAAGACGATCAACGCTTCCCGCTGCCTCGGGAAAGGCGGCTACATCAGCGGGCAGAACGACGATTTTCCGGGGATGGAAATCCTTGGCATCCGGAGAAATTTCGGAATAACGGAGCCCCCCGCAGCCCGACAAGCCGAGGAATAAAAAAATGATTGTAAAGATTTTAATCCTTCTCACATTATTCTCCAGTTCACCGGGTCAGAGCGCCTGTTGCCAGAAGCCAGAGCAAAGAGCTTATCCCGGCGACAACATAACCGCTTTCCAGAAATCCCTCCAACACGACCCCGGAAAACGCCGACCTTCTATCATATAGTTTGAAACAAATCCACATATAAAAAATGGCGATCAACTGGAAAAAACCGAGCGTTGCCGACCAGCCGGCAACGGCGGAAAGGGGCAGCAGAACAAAGAGAAAAAGGCAGATTGTCTTGAGAATGACGAGCGTTTTCTTCTCGCCGAGCAAAACGGGCAGCGTCTCCTGGCCGATCAGACGGTCACGCTGGATGTCGAGGATGTCCGACATCGCCGAGCGGATAAAAACGATGCCTGCCGTGAAGATAAACGAGACCCAGAGGCCGGCGTGCAGCAGGGAGCCATCCTCAAGCCGGGGGAGCAGGGCGGCGGCTATCGCCCAGGCGAAGGCGGTGGAGATGTTCTTCGAGCCAGGAATGTCCCGGAGGCTTTTAAAGCGGAAGCCAAACGGCAGGAATCTCATATTGTAAAGGATGCCGAGCAGGGAGATTGTAAAAAGGACAAGGAAAGACTTTTTTCCGGCGGTGAAGGCGAGAAAAAGCGCGACGATGATTGCACAGGCCGCGAGCGTCAGATAGCGTTGTTCATGAATAAGGTATGACTCCTCGCGGAAGGAGCTGATGCTGCTCGTCTTTCTATTGATGAAGCGGTTCAGCACGTGCATGGAGTAAACGTAAAAAGAGGCGGTAAAAATGGGGAGGGGGGCAATCGGCAGCCCCTGGAGGAGCATTGCGGTAAGCGACAGGAACCCCGCGCCAATCGCCGAGTAGATATCCGCACGCACCGCAAAGACCCAAATCTTGAAGAGACGATGGAGCATTTCCTCCCGCTTTCCCATCCGGCTGTTCAGATGGTCAACGACGCGGTCGATTATCCAGTTGGGGGTTGAGGCGCCGGCTGATACGCCGATCTGCCGGTACGGCTCCAGATCGATGCCATGCAATTCATCGGCGGTTTCTATATGGAAAGCAGGCTTGTTCTTGAGGATTGCGAGCTCCGCCAGACGTCTTGTATTGGCGCTGTTTTTTCCTCCGACGACGAAAACGGCGTCGGACTCCGCGGCGAGCGATTCGATCTCGGTCTGACGTTTTTCGGTTGAGTCGCAGATCGTGTTGAAAATGACCGCATCGGGAAAACGCGCCGTCACTTTTTCCACCATCTCATTATAGACATTGAGACTCTGCGTTGTCTGGGCTACCACGCATACCTTGTCAAAGGCCGGCAGCGCATCAACGTCATCGGGAGACCCGATTATCACCCCTGCATCGCCGGCAAAACCAAGCAGGCCGTTTACCTCCGGATGTTCCCGGTCGCCGGCGATCAGAACCGTAAAGCCCTTGGAAGCGTGTTTGCGGATGATCATCTGCACCCGGGTTACCTTCGGACAGGTGGCGTCAATGATCTTGAACCCTTTATCTTCCAGTTTTTCCCTCTCCCGGGGCGGGATGCCGTGGGCGCGGATAACGACTGACGCCCCCTCCGGAACAGTTTCCAGCTCTTCGGGTCGCCTGAGCGGGATAATCCCCCTTTCCCGCAGCAGCTCAATGGTCTGGGGGTTGTGAATCAGCGGGCCATACGTGTAGATGGTTGCGTGTCCCTGCTGGCTTGCCATCTCGAGGACCATCTCGACCGCCCGCTTGACCCCCATGCAGAACCCGGCAGTTTTTGCCAGTTTGATGCCCATTGTTTAATGTCCTTTGTGAAAAGCGGTTAACAGTTCACGGTTAACAGTTCACGGTTACCGGTTTCCGGTTGACGTTTCACGGTTTTTTCAACCGGAAACCGTCAACCGTCAACTGGAAACCCTTTTTTAAATAGAGAAAAAATTCCCTGTTTCCCGCCGGGCCTGTTATCGGGGAGTCGCAACGTCCCAAAACTTCGAGCCCGATTCCGCGGCAAAAGGCTTCCAGCTCCGCCAGGGTGCGTTCGTGAAGGAGCGGGTCCCGAACGACGCCCTTTTCCCCGACCTCTCCCCGGGCGACCTCGAACTGCGGCTTGACGAGACAGATCAAGAACGCCCCGTTTTTTATCATCCCGAGTACCGACGGGATGACAGTCCGCAGCGAGATGAAGGAGGCATCGATCACGGCCAGACTTATGTCGTCCCCAATTGCCGAACTATCATAATTGCGGATGTTTGTCCGTTCGATATTGACGACGCGGGGGTCGCTCCTAAGCTTCCAGGCGAGCTGCCCGTAGCCGACATCCACCGCATAAACCTTTTTTGCCCCCGCCTGGAGCAGGCAGTCGGTAAAGCCGCCGGTGGAGGCGCCGACGTCAAGGGCGACGAGACCCTGGACGGAAAATCCGAAAGCCTGGAGGGCGCCGTTCAGTTTTATCCCGCCCCGGCTCACATAAAGGTTGGCGTCGCCCCGGAGGCGGATATTTACGTCAGCCGGAAACAGGCCGCCTGCCTTATCGGCTACCTGGTCATTGGCCAGGACTGCTCCGGAGAGGATCAGCGCCTGGGCATGCTTGAGGTCGCAGGCAAGTTCCCTTTGGAGAAGCAGGCTGTCGAGGCGAATTTTAGGACTTTTTTTCATCTGAAAATATAACTCTACTGAGGTAATTGCAAAACTCCCCATTCTGTCATTCCCGCAACGATTCTGAGCGGGAATCTGGTTCTAACGGCTTGAAAAACCATATTATGAACATTAAGCTTCGCCTTCCCGATAGAGGCATTCGGGAATGACAAATGGTTTTGCAATTACCTCTACTTGTTGAAAATATTGCATTCAACTTCCCTCCCCTTCAAGGGGAGGGAAAGGGTGGGGATGGGTTCGCCCCTCAATTTTCATTCCCCTTTGCGATGGCAGGCCGTCAGGAGAGTTTCATTTTTAGCTTCAGACGCTCGGGCATGGCGCTTATGCCATCATCTTGCGCGCTGCGGCGGCAATGCCTTCCGCATCGAGCCCGAACATGCGTCGCAGCTCCCGCACGGGGCCATGCGGCGCAAATTCATCCGGTACGCCGAGGCGGGTGACCGTTACCCCGCTTGCGCCGTTATCCGCCAGCAGTTCCAAAACGGCGCTTCCGAAGCCGCCCATCAGGGCGTTTTCCTCTACTGTTATGAATTTTTTAATCTTTTTAGCCGTTTCTATCAGCAGTTCCTCATCGAGCGGCTTAACGAACCGGGCGTTTATCACCAGAGTCGGGATTCCCTCCGCCTGAAGAATGCGGGCGGCCGTCACGGCCGGATGAACGCAGGCGCCGATTGCGATTATGGCCAGTTCTGCCCCCTTTTGGTCAAAGACGATCTCGCCTTTGCCGATCGGCAGGGTTTGCGGCGCCTCGTCGAGTATTGCTCCCACCCCTGCGCCCCGGGGGTAGCGGAGCGAGACGGGCAGGTCGCACTCCACTGCCGTTTTCAGCATGTGCTGCAGCTCATTTTCATCCTTGGGCGCCATCACGATCAGGTTGGGAACGGCCCGGAGAAAGGAAAAATCGAACATTCCGTGATGCGTCGGCCCGTCCTCGCCGACAAAGCCGCCGCGGTCCATCGCGATTACTACATGCAGTTTTTGCAGGCAGATATCGTGGATTACCTGATCATAAGCCCGCTGCATAAAGGTGGAGTAGATCGCCACTACCGGAACGAGTCCCTGCGTGGCGAGGCCGGCGGCAAAGGTCGCGCCATGCTGTTCGGCTATGCCCACATCGTAAAAACGTTCCGGAAACTGCTTGCCAAAGGCGTCGAGGCCTGTTCCTTCAGGCATCGCCGCCGTAATTGCCACGAGACGCGGGTTGTCCTGCGCGAGTTTCACCAGGGTTTTGCCGAACACCTTGGTATAGGAGGCAGGGGTCGGGGGGCCGCTTTCCGCGAGGTTCTTGCCGGTCTGGAGGTCGAAAGGCGCAATACCGTGAAACCGGGAGGGATTATCTTCTGCGAACTTGTAACCCTTTCCCTTCTTCGTTACGACGTGAACCAGCACAGGACCTTCCAGCTCCTTCACGTTTTGCAGGTTCCGGATCAGATGATCGAGGCGGTTTCCCTCCAGGGGGCCGATGTAGGTGAACCCCAGCTCCTCGAAAATTGCCCCGGGAACGAAAAAGGTTTTCAGCGATTCCTCAACCTGGCGGGAGAACTTCAGCATCTGTTCGCCGATTCCGGGGATCGATTTTAAAAAGGTTTTCATCTCCGTGCGGAGTTTGTTAACCGTCTGTCCGGTCATGACCCGGTTGAGATACGAAGACAGGGCGCCGACATTGGGCGAGATGGACATCTCGTTGTCGTTGAGGATGATGATCAAATTCTTGTGCCGGTCGCCCGCCCAGTTCAGCCCTTCAAAGGACATCCCGGTGGACATTGCCCCGTCGCCGATGACGGCGATGACCAGGAAATCCTCTTTCTTCAGGCAGCGCGCCTCCGCCATGCCCGCCGCTGCCGAGATGGATGTACCGCTGTGCCCGACATCGAAGGTGTCGTAGGGGCTCTCCGCCCGCTTCGGGAAGCCGCTCAGCCCATTTAACTGCCGGAGCGTCTCGAAACGCTCTCTGCGCCCGGTGATGATCTTGTGGGCGTAGGTTTGATGACCGACGTCCCAGACGAGCAGATCGCGGGGGGTGTTGAAAACGTAGTGAAGGGCGAGCGTCAGCTCAACCACTCCGAGGGAGGGGGCGAGGTGCCCGCCTCGCCGGGAGACGGTGTCCAGCATCTTTTCCCGGATCTCCTGCGCCAAAATGATAAGTTCGGGAAGAGAGAGTTTTCTGATATCCGCGGGACTGTTTATCTCTGAGAGAATGGCGTATCGTTCTTTTTCCGTCATTTTTTATGATTTCCTGTCCAGTATGTACTTGGCTATGGCCCGCAGCGGCGTCGCCCTGTCGCCAAAGTCATCAATTAGTGAAATCGCTTCCCTCACAAGTTCGGCAGCCCGGGTGCGCGAGACGTCTATTCCCAGAAGCTGCGGAAAGGTGACCTTCCCGAGCTCCGCGTCGCTCCCCGTTTTTTTACCCATAAGCTGCGAATCTCCCTCAACATTCAGGATATCGTCGGCGATTTGAAAGGCGAGCCCGATCCTCTCCCCGTAGGCGGAAAGGGCAGCGAGGGCGCTTTTGTCGGCTCCGGCAAGAATGGCCCCTGCCCTCAGTGAGACGCGCAGCATCGCGCCGGTTTTGTGCCGGTGGATTGTGCAGAGGCTCTCCAGATCGCCCTTTTTCCCTTCCGCGCGGACATCGAGCGCCTGCCCCCCCACCATTCCCCGATAGCCGGCCGCCTCGGCGATCTCGCAGGCAACAGTCAAAAGCCGCTCCGGGGGTGTTTTCGGCATTTTCTCCCGATCTGTCAAGAGATGAAACGCCTCCGTCAGAAGGGCGTCGCCGGCGAGCACCGCCATATCCTCGCCGAAGACCTTGTGCGAGGTTAATTTCCCCCGGCGGTAGTCGTCGTTGTCCATTTCCGGCAGATCATCGTGGATTAGCGAATAGGTGTGGATCATCTCCAGCGCGCAGGCAGCCGGCAGAACCTCTTCTCCCCTTGCGCCGCTGGCCTCCGCGGCGGCTAAGCAGAGCACAGGTCGGATTCTCTTGCCGCCGGCAAGCAGGCTGTAGCGGGCGGCGGCGCAGATCGTTTTGTACTCCGCCGCTTCCTCGGAAAAATAAACGCAGAGGGCATTATCTATAAGTTTTCTTTGCCTTTCGAGGTAATCGGGCAGGTAAAATTCAGGGTTCACTTTCAGCTCCGACAAAGGGCGCGGTTGTGAGTTTTTCCCCCTCCTGCAGCAGAATTTCCACCTTCCGCTGCGCTTCATCCAGTGTTTTTGCGCAGTTGCGGGAAAGCTTGATCCCCTCTTCAAAGGCGGCGAGGGATTCCTCCAGCGTCATCTCCCCCGTTTCCATCCGGCGGACAATCTCTTCGAGTTTCGCCAGCATTACCTCAAATTTTTCTTTGGACATAAAATCTCCTCAAATCCTTAATATTCAGCATGATAATAAAATCTGTCATTCCCGAGGTTGTAATCGGGAATATGGTGTCGGTTTTAAAACCGTATCCGTCCCCGAATGCCGTTATCCCCGATAAGAACCTTCGGGGACGGATAGAGACACTCGGGGATGACAATCTTTTTTAAGTGATGAATAGTTACCTCAAATCCTTAATATTCATGGTCTTTCCAGTTTTTTTACAGGCTGGTAATTTTCGCGCTCAGTTTACCCTCCGCAATGAGGATTTCAATTTCCTGCCCGATTGCGGCGTCTGCTGTCCGACGGATGATGCGGCCGTCCGGCAGGCGGCGGGCGATGCTGTACCCCCGCTTCAGCACGGCCAGCGGGTTCAGCGACGCAAGTACGGCGGAGGTCCCTGCCGCGTGATTTTTTCGCAAGGAAAACAACTTTTCCCAGGCTGCCTGCAGGGCGCGGCCCCTGTCGTTCAAAACAGCTCGATTTCCTTCGATAATTGAGCATGGATTCTGAAAATTCAGGCGGAGGGCCAATCCGGCCAGCTCCTTGCGCTGCATTTCCCGCTGGCGAAGGGCGGCAAGTTTGATCCGTTCGCTGTAATCATCGAGGGCCAACAGCGCATCGGCAAGCCGTCTTCGCGGATCCCGGAGCCTTTGCTGAAGGGAGGCTGCGGACGCCTGGCGCTTGGCCATCTGCTGGCGGAAGCGCTGCGCCAGACTGCCGCGGAGCCTCTCGACGCTGTCGAGCAGCTCGTCGCGCCGGGGGACGGCCAGTTCCGCCGCCGCTGAAGGAGTCGCCGCGCGCAGGTCGGCCGCGAAGTCGGCAATCGTGAAATCCGTTTCATGTCCTATCGCCGAGATAACCGGGATCCGGGAGGCGGCAATCGTCCGGGCCACCCTTTCGTCGTTGAACGGGGCAAGATCCTCCAGCGACCCGCCGCCCCGGGCGAGAATGATCACGTCAACATCCCCGAATGTATGCAAATAGCCAAAAGCCTTTATTATTTCCGCCGGCGCCTCGCTTCCCTGAACGCGCACCGGGGCGATCAAAATATCGATAGAGGAAAAGCGCCGGCGGGTGACCGTCAGGATATCCCGGATAACGGCGCCGGAAGGGGAGGTGATTACCCCGATCTTTCCCGGCAGAAACGGCAGCGGTTTTTTCCGTCCGGCCTCGAAAAGCCCCTCGACGGCAAGGCGGGCCTTAAGCTGTTCAAAGGCCTTCTGGAGCGCACCCAGTCCGCGCGGTTCCACGGTTTCGACGATGAGCTGGTACTCACCCCGAGGCGGATAGACCGTAACCCGCGCCAGACAGACAATGCTCATCCCCTCTTCGACGGCAAATTCCGACAAGCCGCTTTTTCGGGCGCCGTAGGGATTTTTGAAGATCACCGCCCGGATCTGGCTTTTCGCGTCCTTGAGCGTGAAATAGACGTGTCCGGAGGGTGGCCGCCGCAGATTGGACACCTCGCCTTCGACCCGCACAAAGGACAGCTCCTCTTCCAGGAGGCTCTTGATCCGGTCGTTTAACGCCGAAACGCTAATAATTTCTGATAAATATCCCGTATTCACGGGCTGAAGCTATCAGATAATGCCGTCCGTGACAAGGCCGAATTTCAGCAGGGTTAAAGATTAACAATGATTAAGTCAAGAAATTCGTGCCCAGCGAAAAAAAGTGTTGACAGGCCGAACGGAATCCTCTAATAGACCGCTTCCCGCCGGAGACGTTTTCTGGAAAGCGGTACAGGCGGATAATAAGAGGCGATCAGGATATCAGCAAGATGAAAACGACAGCGCAAAGAGCAAACATTATCGAGACGAACATTCTGCCCGGCATTTTGGGCCTCGCTCTCCTTTGCCTTTCATACAGGGCCAGCCGTCCGTCGTTTTTAGGTAATCCGTAAAACAATTAGTAAGCGAGAAACCTGAAGGCCATGGGCGGCAAAGCCCATGGCCTTTTTTATTTTGTCTGAAAGGAGACAGTCATGGAGGAAAAAATGGAGAAGGTATTAATTTTCGATACAACCCTGAGGGACGGCGAGCAGTCGCCGGGGGCCAGCATGAATCCGGAGGAGAAGCTCCGGATCGCCCGTCAGTTGGAGCGGATGGGGACGGATATCATCGAGGCCGGCTTCCCCGTTGCCTCGGAGGGCGACTTTGCCTCGGTGCAGCAGATTGCCCGGGAGATCAGGGGCTGTCAGATCGCGGCCTTGGCCCGGGCCAACAAGGACGACATCGACCGCGCCTGGCAATCCGTTGCCGAGGCGGCCAACCCCCGCATCCATACATTTATTTCCTCCTCCGACATCCATCTTCAGTACCAGCTCAAGAAGTCCCGCAGCCAGGTGCTCGAGGAGGCGATCGCCGCCGTCGCCCATGCCCACACCCTGACGGCCAACGTGGAATTCTCGCCGATGGACGCCACCCGCAGCGACCGGGACTATCTCTGTCAGATGGTCGAGGCAGTCATCGCCGCGGGGGCGACAACGGTGAACATCCCCGACACGGTCGGTTACGCCATCCCCGATGAGTTCGGGGCGCTCATCGCCCTGCTCTTTAAGCGGGTGCCGAACATCGGTCAGGCGGTAATCTCCGTTCACTGCCATAACGATCTGGGGCTGGCTGCGGCCAACACGCTGGCCGCCGTGCAAAACGGCGCGCGCCAGGTGGAGTGCACGATCAACGGGATCGGCGAGCGGGCGGGCAACTGCGCCCTGGAGGAGGTTGTCATGGCGCTCAAAACCCGCAAGGATCTCTTCGGCCTTTACACGGGGATCAAAAGCGAATACATCCACCAGGCCTCGCTGCTGTTGACGCAGATCACCGGCGTTCCCGTCCAGCCGAACAAGGCAATCGTCGGGGCCAACGCCTTTGCCCATGAATCGGGAATCCACCAGGATGGGATGATCAAGGAGAAAATCACCTACGAGATCATGACCCCCCAGTCTGTTGGCATTTCGGAAAGCAGCATGGTGCTGGGGAAGCACTCGGGCCGCCACGCCATCGCCAAGCGCCTCAAGGAGATTGGTTACGATCTGGCCGGGGCGGAGCTCAACCGGGTCTTTGTCCGCTTCAAGGAGCTGGCCGACGTGAAAAAGGCGATCTTTGACGAGGACCTCGAGGCGATCGTTTACGAAGAGACCTCCCGGCAGGAGGAAAAATACCGCTTTGTTTACCTGAACGTGGTCAGCGGCTCCCAGACGGTGGCCACGGCGACGATGCAGATGGAAGTGGACGGGAAGATGGTTCAGGACGCCGGATTTGGCGTCGGGCCGGTGGATGCGATTTTTACGGCGATCCGCAAGATCACGCAAACCGACTACCCGCTTTTGAAATACGCGGTGAACGCCATAACCGGGGGGGCGGACGCCCAGGGCGAGGCCACGGTTCAGCTCAAATTCGACGGCCGTTCCGCCGTGGGCCGGGGGGCTCATCCCGACGTGCTGGTTGCCTCGGCCAAGGCCTATATCAACGCGCTGAACCGTCTTGTCTGGTTGAGCAAGGATCTCCGCAAGGTTCCGGTTGTATAAAAGGGAAATATTTAGTATTAAAACACCCAGAAGGACCAAATAATTGAAGGAGAGAAACGCTATGGGAATGACGATTTCGGAAAAGATACTCAGCCGGCATGCGGGGCTTGACGCTGTTAGCCCCGGGATGCTGATCAACGCGAAGGTGGATATCGCCCACGGCAACGACATTACGGCCCCGATCGCCATCGACGCCTTCCGCAAGGCAGGGGGGAAAAAGGTCTTTGACCGCACGCGGGTCGTTCTGATCCCCGACCACTTCAGTCCTAACAAGGATATTGACTCGGCGGAGCAGTGCAAGATGATGCGCGACTTTGCCCATGAGCAGGAGCTGGTCCATTACTACGAGGTGGGCGAGGCGGGCGTCGAGCACGCCCTGCTGCCCGAGAAGGGGATCGTCGTTCCCGGCGACCTGACCGTCGGCGCCGACAGCCACACCTGCACTTATGGGGCGCTGGGGGCCTTTTCCACCGGCGTGGGCAGCACGGACCTCGCCGCCGCGATGATGACCGGCGAGCTCTGGTTCAAGGTTCCCGAGACGATGAAGTTCGTTTACCACGGCAGGCTTAACCCCTGGGTGGGCGGCAAGGACCTGATCCTCTACACCATCGGCCTGATCGGCGTGGATGGGGCCATCTACCGGGCCATGGAGTTTACCGGAGAAACGATCGCACAACTGACGATGGCCGACCGGTTCACCATGTCGAACATGGCCATCGAGGCGGGGGGCAAGGCCGGGATCTTTATCCCCGATGCGGTAACCGAGGCCTATGTGGAGGGGCGGGCGCTCCGTCCCTACACCTTCTACACCTCCGATCCCGACGCGGTTTACCACTCGGTCATCGACATCGACGTCGCGAAGATCGAGCCCCAGGTCTCCTTTCCCCACCTGCCCTCCAACGCCCGGGGGATCAGCGCTGTGGGCGACGTGAAGATTGACCAGTCGGTCATCGGCTCCTGCACCAACGGCCGGATCGAGGACCTGCGCATTGCGGCCGGGGTTCTCAAGGGGCGGCGCATTGCCCCCGGCTACCGGCTGATCGTCATCCCCGCCACGCCCGCCGTTTACCGCCAGGCGCTGCAGGAGGGGCTCTTCGACATCTTTCTCGACGCCGGCGGCGTGATCAGCCCGCCCACCTGCGGCCCCTGCCTGGGCGGCTACATGGGGATCCTGGCCAAGGGGGAGCGGTGCGTCTCGACGACGAACCGCAACTTTGTGGGGCGGATGGGGCACAAGGGCAGCGAGGTTTACCTTGCCGGGCCGGCTGTGGCCGCGGCGACGGCGGTACTGGGCAAGCTCGCCGGACCCGACCAGTTGAAATAGCAGTCAACTACACCGGGGAGAAAATCCCCATCCGAAAGGACGTGACTATATGAAATTCAAGGGAAAAATATGGAAATTCGGCGATAACATCGACACCGACGCGATCATCCCGGCGCGCTATCTGAACATCTGGGATCCCCAGGGGCTGGCCGCCCACTGCATGGAAGACGCATCGCCCGAGTTCGCAAAGCTGGTAAAGCCCGGCGACATCATTGTCGGCGGCGAGAATTTCGGCTGCGGCTCCTCACGGGAGCATGCCCCCATTGCCATCAAGGCCGCCGGGGTCGCCTGCGTGGTGGCCAGGAGTTTCGCCCGCATCTTCTACCGCAACTCCTTCAACATGGGGCTGCCGATCTTCGAGTCCCGGGAACTTTGGGAAAAGGTGCAGGAAGGGGAGGAAATCGAGGTTGACGCCGACGCCGGGTTTATCCGGACAGGCGCGGCGCTCCTGCCGATCCAGCAGGTGCCGCCCTTCATGCAGGAACTCATTGCCGACGGCGGCCTGATGAATCACATCGCCCGCAAAGGGTTATAAAAATGGAGGGACGCGCTTAGAGAGCTTTGAATTTCTCCCGAAATGTTGTTAATTGTCATTCCCGTGAAAACGGGAATCTGGTCTTTTCGGGAACTTATAGATTATGAACATTAAGCTTCGCTTTCCCGCCTGCGCGGGAATGACAAAAGGGTATAGATTTTCAAAGCTCTCGCTTAAGTCGCGTCCGAGGCGGTTGTTTGAAAGGTAACCCATCACAAATCAACAATTTATGCATGTATTTTCAGGCGAAAAAATAGACGATGTTTATCAAAATAAGACAGGAGACGCTTGTTATGAAGAAGAAGGATAATGTTAAAAACCCGAAGTTTAATGTTCATGCCAAGAAAGAGCTGCTGAAGAATCCGGTGCAGCATATCGACATTTCCTCCTTCGACGCGACCCCGATCGTGGAGGCGATGAAGGGGATGTCCTTTACGGCCCGGGACCTGGCGGTGGCGGCTGACACCTACGACCGCATGCTCGCCGAGAAAAAGTGCGGGATATTCCTGACGATTGCCGGCAGCACCAGCGCTGCCGGCTGCATGCAGATTTACGTCGATCTGGTAAGAAACAACATGGTGGATGCGATCGTCGCGACCGGGGCGACCGTCGTCGACATGGATTTTTTCGAGGCGCTGGGCTTCCGCCATTACCAGGGCACCCCGTTTGTGGACGACCGCGTTTTGCGCAGCCTCTACATTGACCGGATTTACGACACCTATATCGACGAAGAGGAGCTTCAGGTCTGCGACCAGACGATTCAGAAAATCGCCGACGGCCTTGAACCGCGGCCCTACTCGTCGCGGGAATTCATCCGGGAGATGGGGCGCTACCTCGTGGAAAACTCCGTCAAAAAGGATTCGCTCGTGCAGACGGCCTTCGAGCATGATGTGCCGATCTTCTGCCCCGCCTTTTCGGACAGCAGCGCCGGTTTTGGCCTGGTTATGCATCAGGTGAAACACCCGAAAAAGCATCTTTCGATTGATTCGGTAAGGGATTTTCTGGAGCTTACCCAGATCAAGATCAAGGCGAAAACGACGGGGCTTTTGATGATCGGCGGCGGCTCCCCGAAGAACTTCGCCCAGGACACGGTGGTCTGCGCCGAGATACTGGGGAAGGACGCGCCGATGCACAAGTATGCGATTCAGATCACCGTTGCCGACGTCCGGGACGGGGCCTGCTCCAGTTCCACGCTCAAAGAGGCGAATTCCTGGGGAAAGGTGGACATCACAAACGAACAGATGGTCTATGCGGAGGCAACCTCGGTGCTGCCCCTTCTGGCAAGCTATGCATATCACAAGGGAAATTGGAAGAAGCGCCAGCCGTGGCGTTTCGCCAAGCTGTTCGATTGAGATTTTGCCCGGGGAAGGCTAAAGAGCGTGCGTATCTGAAACGGCCTTCTCCAGGGCATCTTTAATAAAGGCGTTCAATGTTTTTCCTTCGTCCATGGCATGAGAGACAAGCTGCTGGTGCAGGAAAGGATCGAGGCGGATATTGAAGGAACCTTTGAAGGGTTTTTCTGGCTGCTTGTCGGTTTCCCTGCAAAATTCGAGATAATCTTCGACGGCTTCCTCGAAGGCTGTCCGCAGCGAAACAACGTCGGTTCCCTCATAGCTGATCAAGGCGCGGATGAACTCCAGTTTCCCGTAGAAAGCCTTATCGTCATCGTTGTAATGGACAGAACCGAAATAGCCCTTGTATTCCATCGTGTCTTTCATTTGATATTTCCCCTCTTTAAAATTTCTTCAACCTGCTCAATCTGGTATCGCTTCAATATCGGGGTGGGGTGGGACCGGTGCAAAATGATCGGATCGGCTGTCTGATGGTCGAAACGTACGCGCGATCCTCCGGTTTTCCCTGCTTTTGCCGACCTGTATCCAAAGCCTGTCAGCAGAGCCGTCAGTTCATCCCACGAGAAGTCAAGCGGATGGGTGAGAAATCGCTTTACCAGCTTGTCATGTTTGCTCATCAATATGCCTCGTCTTGCAGGATACCAAAGGCCCACAAGAAAGGCAATCGAAAAAACTAAATTTGGTTGCAGTTTTCTGGCAAGAAAAAACCAGCTATTTCTAACTGGTTTCTCTTCTTCTTTGGACTGTGAAAAACGTTGTAAAACTATGGATTGGTGGAGATGAGGGGGCTCGAACCCCTGGCCTCGGCGTTGCGAACGCCGCGCTCTCCCAGCTGAGCTACATCCCCGAGAGATTGACAAAACCGGACGAAAAACCCTTCCGGAAAACTGGCGCGTTACATATACGATTCACGTCCGGGCTGTCAAGAAATAGTTGCCGTTTCCTTTTTCTTGACACGAGCGTCGTCTTTTTTTATAGTCGCCGCACATTGCTTTCCAAACTTCGAGAATGTAATATTGGGCGGCGCTGTTTTCAGGCAGGGCGCCATTGCAGAAAGTGGCGCCAATTATCCGTAAACATTCGATCCTTTACTTATAACCTTAAGGAGATTATCCATGGCAAAAATCGATGCGTTTTTCCAGTTGATGCACGACGAGGGGGCATCCGACCTGCACTTGGTGACCGGGCAGCAGCCGGCCATCCGGATTCGCGGGGATATTGAACGGGTAAAATACGATGTCCTGACCAACGACGGCCTCAAGGCGATGCTCTACGAGATTGCCCCCGAACATAAGGTCAAGCAGTTCGAGGAGACCGGCGATGTTGACTTTGCCTACGAGATTCCGGGTCTTGCCCGTTACCGCGCCAATTTTTTTCAGCAGCAGTTCGGCTGCGCGGCCGTTTTCCGGGAGATTCCCAGTACAATTGTTTCCGCCCAGCAATTAGGTCTGCCCCCGGTTATCTCCAAACTGGCGTCGCTTCCGCGGGGGCTGGTGCTGGTTACGGGGCCGACCGGCAGCGGCAAGTCAACAACGCTTGCGGCAATCATCAATGAGGCCAATATCACCCGGAAGGATCACATCATCACGATTGAGGACCCGGTGGAATTTGTCCACCAGAGCCAGTCCTGCATCGTGAACCACCGGGAAGTGGGGCGGCATACGAAGTCCTTCACGGCGGCGCTCCGGGGCGCGCTCCGCGAAGATCCGGACATCATTCTTGTCGGCGAGCTCCGCGATCTGGAGACGATCTCGCTGGCCGTCGAGGCGGCCTCCACCGGCCATCTCGTTTTCGGAACGCTGCACACGACAAGCGCCGCCAAAACGGTTGACCGGGTCATCGAGGTGTTCCCGGCGAGTGAACAGATGCAGATCCGCTCGACGCTCTCCGACGGGCTCCGGGCGATTGTCGCCCAGGTTCTCTTCAAAAGGATAGACAAGAAGGGGCGCTGCGCGGCGCTGGAAATTCTGATCGCCAATTCCGCGGTGCGGAACCTGATCCGCGAATCCAAGACCTTCCAGATTCCCTCGATGATGCAGACCGGTAAGAAATACGGGATGCAGCTCCTCGACGACGCGATCATGGAGCTTTTGACGAAGGGCTGGATCAGCGGCGACGAGGCTTACCTGAAGGCAAACGACAAGACGCGGTTCCGGCAGTTTTTGAAGACCCCGCCGACCGATTTTACCGAGGCCTGAGCGGATACGGAAAGACACGTTGGAAGGAGGCAGGAGATGAGAAAGCAGGAGATCGATTTTATTCTGGGAAAGATGCTCGACTCGCATGATAATGTATCCGATTTGAACATCACAGTCGGCAAACCCTTTCAGGTGGAAGCTTCCGGGCAGCTCACCGGGGTTGAGATGTTGCCGTCGTTTCCCGAATTGACACCCTTTCAGGCGGAGATATTTGCGCTCAACCTGATCAACCGTGATCGGCGGCTGACGGAGATTCTCCTTGCGCAGGGCTCGTGCGATTCCTCGTATGAGCTCCCCGGCAAGGCGCGCTTCCGCGTCAATATTTTCTCCCAGCGGGGGAACTACTCGATCGTGCTGAGGAAACTGGAAACCAAGATTCCCTCCTTTGGGGATATGAACCTGCCGGAGGCGTTCCACAAGATGGCCGAGGAGAAAAACGGGATCATCCTCGTCACCGGCGCCACGGGGAGTGGAAAATCAACCTCGCTGGCGGCGGTTCTCAACGACATCAACGAACGAAAAGCGGTGCACATCATCACCCTCGAAGATCCGGTGGAATTTTCCCATCCCCACAAGAAGGCCACCTTCAACCAGCGGGAGATGGGAAGCGATTTCGACACGTTTGCCAGCGGCCTGCGCGCCGCCCTGCGCCAGGCCCCGAAGGTGATTCTGGTCGGCGAGATGCGGGACCGGGAGACGGTCGAGATCGCCCTGTCCGCGGCGGAGACGGGGCATCTGGTCGTCAGCACCCTCCATACGGTGGACGCCGGCCAGACCATCAACCGCATTCTCGGGATGTTCCCCGCCGAGGAGGAAATCCAGATGCGGATACGGCTTTCCGACACGGTCCGCTGGATCGCCTGCCAGCGGCTGCTCCCCAAAGTGGGGGGAGGGCGCGTTGCCGCCTTTGAAATCATGGGCGCCAATATGCGGGTCAGGGATACGATCCTGAACGGCGAGTCGGACGGGAAGACCTTTTATGAGATCATCCAGGCGGGGAAGGCCTTTGGGATGATTACCTTTGATGACTACATCGTCGAGCTGTTCAGCAAGGGAGAAATCACCGAAGAAACGGCGAAGGCGTACGCCTCCAACAAAGGGATCGTCGGCCGCGGCATCGATTCGGTGAAAAGTGCGCGGGGACAGGAAACGACGGATATCGGCAAGCTCCAGGTTGACAAGGGGTACGGGAGACCGGAGAGAAAATTCTGAGGCAGACGAGGAGCTGATTATGGAAGAACAGAAGGGCAGTGGAACCGCGGGAGAAATATCCGCTCTGGTTTGCGAAGCGGATCAGGATTTGCGCGGCCGGATCGGCAACAGCTTGAAACTGAGGGGCTATAATCCAACCTTTGCGGAAACGGCTGCGGACGCAATCGGAAAAATGCGGCTGCAGCTCTTCAACGTCGTGGTCGTGGATGAACTTTTCGATGCGGCAGGCCCGGAGGCCAACGAGGTTCTTAAATATCTGGGAAACCAGAACATGACGACGAGAAGGCGCTTCTTTGTGGCTTTGGTAGGCCGGGATTTACGGACAAACGACAACATGGCCGCCTTCAGCCACAGCGTAAATATTGTCGTAAATGCCGGGAATATCGATGAGATAGGCGATATCGTCAAGCATGGCGCAGCGGATAACGCCGAGTTTTATCAGATTTTCAATGAGACGCTGAAGAAGGTCGGCAAGGGCTGAAAACACCTTTTAAAGCGTCTTTACCCTATTGAGGATTGCGGCGGCGAGATCATTTTTGTCCTGGGCGGCGTAGCAGGAGGCCAGGCGCAGCAGGTAGAAGGCGTTTTGCGGTTCCGCGGCAGTCGCCCGGGCGTATGACTCAGCCGCCCCGATAAGATTTCCGCTTTTTTGCAGCAAATCCCCCAAACGCCGCCAGCATTCCCCGGCGGCGGCCGGCTTCACGGAGGCGGCGCGGCCAAACGCCGCGAAAGCCGCGTCCAGTTGTCCCAGGCAAACGAAGCACTCGCCGATAGCCATGGAGTAAACAGGATTGTCCGGCTGCTGCACAGCGCAGTCATTCCAGACAGCGATTGCTTTTTCCAGGGCTTCCGCCTGCAGCAGCGCGCCGGCAAGACGATCAAGATAGACGACAGCCGCCTCGGGGTCGCTTTGGGCTGCCCGCTGGTAGGCGGATTCTCCATCTTCTATATTTCCCGTAGCGATTAACGCGCCTCCAAGCGCCCCCCATGCTTCCGGAGCGTCCGGGTCGAGTTTCACCAGTTTTCTATAAATATCAACTGCTTCGGTAGTAAGCCCGGCCCGCAGACTGGCCTCCGCCATTGTCTGGAGAAAACCAGCGTCATCCGGTTTTACTGCGGCGGCGCGCCGGCAGACCGCAAGCAGCGCCTCCCAGTTTTCTTCCTCCCGGTGAATGCGCACCAGCTCATCGAAGGCAAAATCGGCGACGAGCCCGCGCGCCAGCTCCCGGCGGAAGAGCTCTTCGAAGCACTCAACCGCCGCTGCCCGCTGCCCGCTGTCATTAAGAGCCCAGGCCAGGCAAAGGAGATGGGAGTCTTCATCCGGATTTTCTTCCGCCAATTTTTTGTACAGAACCGCCGCTTCGTCCGGAAGACCGGCCGCGTTCAATTCGTCAGCCCGGAGGCGCAGGGGAGAAATGTAGTTATCGCTCATTTCATCTGAAAATATAACTCAACTTACTGAAAATATTGCATCCAACTTCCCTCACCTTCAAGGGGAGGGAAAGGGTGGGGATGGGTTCGCCCCTATTTAAGAAAAGGCCCCGGTATTTTACCCCCGGAGCCTTTTCTTGCTAACATCGTGACTGCACTAATTTAGCAGCTTGAACAGGAGCCGCAACTGCCCCCTACGCTCATGCTTGATTTTACCTGAAAACCGCCGCCGTTAGCGGATTCGATGAATTCGACCACAATCGGCTGCACTTCTTGCAGCAGTTTCTTTTCGACAACGTAGCTTACCCCATTATTTTCGAATACATCGTCGTTCGGTGTTGACTCATCCAGAGCCAGGCCCAAAGAGGGCCCCGATCACCCACCCCCCTGCATGAGAACTCTAATGGAAGGAGGTTCCTGCCTTCCCTTGAAGAACTCAGCAATCATCTCGCTTGCTTTTTCCGTTACTGAAAACATTTCGTCTCCTTTTCCCGACATTTTGCCGGTCCGTTAAATTTTGCTGTATTCTAACAACTATTTTCATTTTGTCAAATTAATTAATTAGGGACAGAGCCCCTATTATTTTTGAGGCTTGCGGCAGCAAAGTTAAGCGAACAGCGCTTTGTCTCCGGTATCGTCGTTGACAGCCGCGCTGTTTGGAAGTATATCAAGAACCATTCAATTGTTGATTAAGGCGGCCGACATGCTATACGAAAAACAAGAGGACAGGGTTATGAAAATTGATGTTGTTGAGGAATTTATCAGGCTTGCCTCCCTTAACAGCCCGTCGCGCCGGGAAGGAAAGGTTGCCGCCTATCTGACAGGACGGCTCTGGGAGATGGGGCTTTCCCCGGTGCTGGACGACTCGGCCCGCCTTTCGGGAAGCGACACGGGAAATATCCTTGTCCGCATCCCGGGCAATGCCGCCGGGCCGGCGATTCTGCTGTGCGCGCACATGGACACGGTAGGGCCAACGGAAGGGATGATCCCCGTTATTCGCGACGGGGTGATCTACTCGAACGGCGAGACGGTGCTCGGTGCGGACGACAAGGCGGGAATCGCGATGATTCTGGCGGCCGTTTCGGATATTCTGGAAGAGGGCGAGGCGCATGGGCCGCTCGAGCTGCTCTTTACCGTTCAGGAGGAGATCGGGCTCTTCGGCGCCAAATTTTTCCAGACGGAATTGAAGTCTGATTTCGGCTACATCATCGATGGCGACGGCCCGGTAGGTAACATCGTTACCCGGTCTCCTTCCAAGGTCGATCTCGATTTCACGCTTGCGGGGAAGGCCGCCCACGCGGCGCGTCCCGAGCAGGGGATCAACGCGATTGCCGTTGCCGCGGCGGCGATTGCCCGCCTGAAGAGCGGTCGCATCGACGATGACACCACCATTAACGTCGGTCTCATCAGCGGCGGGAAGGCAAGGAACATCGTCCCGGAAAACGCCGAAGTTGCCATCGAAATTCGGAGCTTCAACGCCGATAAACTTGAGGAGGAGGTGCAAAAGACGATCGCCGCCTTCACCGAGGAAGCTGCCGCGGCCGACGCAGGGGTGAAAATAAGGCGCGAGTTGAATTTTGAGACCTTCAGCATCCCGGAGACGCACCCGGTAGTTATAAACGCCCTGCGCGCGGCGAAGGCCGCGGGTATCGAGCCCACATTCAAAAAATCGGGCGGCGGGATGGACGCCAATGTCTTCAACGGTCGGGGCCTGCCCTGCATAGGCCTCGGCTTCGGCGCCCAGAAAATGCACTCGCCGGAGGAATCCATTGCCATCTCCCAGCTCCGCGCCGGTGTCCGCTTTATCAAAAAAATAGGGACAGAGCCCCTATTTTTTGCTGGAAATTAATAGGGGCTCTGTCCCTATTTAAACCCTATTTAAACGCTAACAGCGAGGACCTGTCGGATTGCCGTTACGATCAAGGCGGTAGTGTTGTCCGCGGATCGTCATTGCCGTCACTGGTTTTTATGCGGGAGAGCAATGCCGTATTGCCTGATTTTATTGTACAACGTTGCCAGTGAGACGCCAAGTTCCAGTGCAACCAGACGTTTCCCCTTGACCGAATTTTCGTGACGGCTCAGAGCCTTGCCGATGAGTTCTCGTTCAGAGATTCTCACGAGGTCGGATAAATCCGATGATTTCCCGGGTTGATCATTGACTATAGGAAGGTGGTTTGCCTCTATCTGACCATCATCGCTACTGCTGGCGGCAAATTCTAAAATGTTGAACAATTCCCGTACATTGCCAGGGAAATTGTATTTTGTCAAAATCTCTATTGCCGTGGGCGCAATGGTTAGTGTCCGATGAGAAATCCGGCTTAGCTTTTTCAGGCAGTGAAAGATGAGGAGGGGGATATCCCCGGGGCGACTGCGCAGCGGCGGTATGTCAAAATGCGCCACGTTAAGCCGGTAAAAGAGGTCGCTGCGGAACTTCATGTCGGCAATAAGCTGATTTATATCCTTGTTGGTTGCCGAGATGATTCTCACATCGACCTTTATCGGTTTTGTTCCCCCCACTTTTATAAACTCATGGTTTTCCAGCACACGCAGGATTTTTGACTGCATGTCCAGTTCCATATCGCCTATTTCGTCGAGGAAGAGCGTGCCGTTATTGGCGATCTCGAAAAGCCCGAGCTTGCCGCCTTTCTGGGCTCCCGTGAAGGCGCCCTGTTCATATCCGAACAGTTCGCTTAAAAGCAACTGGGCCGAAAAAGCGGCGCAATTGACGGCAACGAAGGCCTCTTCCTTTCGTGTGCTGGCATTGTGTATGGCGTGGGCGAATAATTCTTTTCCCGTGCCACTTTCACCGGTAATTATGACGGAGGCGTCGCTGAAACTGATATGCTGTATCTGTTTTTTAATTTTGTTAATCGGGATGCTTACACCGATGATGTCTTCAAGAGAGTAAGATGCCTTGTGAAATTCTTTAATTTTTGAGGAGTAGCTCTTGATCTTGTTACTCAGGCTGACAATTTCCGTTATGTCGTGCATCACTGATATCCCGCCTATGATCACGGAATTGATAATGATGGGATGAACATCCGCGATATATTCCAGATTGTCCACCGTTCGCCTGATTCCCCGCAATGGCCGGCCTGTTCTCAGGGCATCGGGCAGCCTTGCTCCTTTTCGAACATCGCCGACATATTTGCCTAAGATATCCTTTTGTTCTACCCCGGTAAGGCGAGTATATTCATTGTTAATAAAAAGCACGATGCCATTCCGGTCGCTGATCAGGATTGCATCCTTAACGGAATTGAAGATAAGATTGAACAGGGGATCCTTGCTGATTTCGAAGAGGTTGGATTCCATTAACTTATCGGGTGTCATGGTGACAACGCTTTCGTCCATGCTGCGAATCTCCGGGAAGCGGTTTCTACTTATCCGGGGAGGTAATTGCAAAACTCCCCATTCTTGTCATTCCCGCAACGATTCTGAGCGGGAAAGCGGAGCTTAATGTTCATAAAACGAAGTTTAATGTTCATAATCTGGTTATAACTGCTTGAAAAACCATATTATGAACATTAAGCTTCGCTTTCCCGATAGAGATATTATGAACATTAAGCTTCGCTTTCGGGAATGACAAATGGTTTTGCAATTGCCTCCGGGTTGATTTTATTTCCAAAATTTTAGAAAATTTATAGAATCTCTTTGCTTTCTTGTCAATCCCTTTGTTTTCCGAAAAATCGTTATGGATTTTTTATCCGGCACAAAAAGCGCTGTTGCGCTACCCGTCTTGCTCACGCAGAAATAGAAATCTTTTTGCATAATAGTTGTTCTCCTGGCACGCATACTGCTTAAGGTCTTCAATATTCTGCTGCTTTTCAAACAGCGATTCTCAGTTTGCCGGACATTTTATAAAACATGAACTTTTGAGGCCTTTCAAGAAAGTAGGGGTCTGTGCTGATGAAAAGCAGTGATAGCAAAAATGGCGCCTTAATGAACCTCCGTGTGCTTGACCTTACCCGCGTTCTCGCAGGTCCATTCTGCACAATGATGCTGGGAGACCTCGGCGCCGAGATCATAAAAATCGAAGTCCCCGGTTTGGGCGATGACAGCCGCTCCTATCCTCCCTTTATCGGCACGGAAAGCGCCTATTTCATGAATCTCAACAGAAACAAACGCAGCATGACGATTGATCTCAAGACACCCGAAGGAAAAGGCGTGTTTCTGGACCTTGTAAAATGCTCCGATGTCGTCATAGAAAATTTCCGGCCGGGAACAATGGAAAAAATGGGCTTGAGTTATGAGGAATTATCCAAAGAAAACCCCTCAATCGTCTATTCCTCCATCTCCGGATTTGGTCAATACGGGCCGTATCGGGATCTGCCCGGATACGACATTATCGGTCAGGCCATGGGAGGGATTATGAGCGTCACCGGATGGCCCGACGGTCCGCCGACAAGGACAGGGGTGGCCATTGCCGACGTTCTTGCCGGGCTCTGTTCCGGCATCGGCATACTGAGCGCCCTTCTGGCCCGCAACAATATCAACCGCGGACAGCACGTTGACGTCTCGCTTGTGGATTCAGTGGTAGCGTCCATGGCGGCAGTCATCCAGATATATCTTGTTGAACAGCGAGAGCCGCAGAGGGTTGGCAACCGCTACGAGTTCATATCTCCCTATGGTTCATTTTCCGCTAAAAATGGCTGGGTCGTCATCGGCATAGGCAACGACAAGCTTTGGAGAGAATTTTGCCGGGCCATTGGTAGGGAAGACTTGCTTGAAGTAGGGGACTATCAGGCGAATGTCGATCGTGTCAAGAATGACGCGCGCGTAAAACAGATTGTCGAAGAGTGGACACTTCAGCAAAACGTAAAGGATATTGTAGATTTTCTGCTGAAACGCAAGATTCCCTGCGCCCCCATTTACGGGGTGAAGGATATCGTGGAAGACGAACATATTGCAAAGGCCAGGGAGATGATCATCAATGTTGACCATCCGAAGGCCGGACCGATGAAAATGGTTGGCTCACCGATCAAGCTTTCCGTTACGCCTGCCGCTGTCCATACGCCTGCTCCTCTGCTGGGTCAGCATACCGATGAAATCTTGCGAGAGGTATTGTCGTACCCGGAAGAAACCATTCAGCGTCTGCGGCAGAAAAATGTTTTTTAATATGAGGGCAGTGATGAGCCGGAATCTATCCTTATTTTTGTTTCTGACCGGCATTGTTAAAACCATTGCAGGGCATCCTGCCCTGCATTTAATTAAAAAATGTGAGAGGAGGATTTGTTCAATGAAAGTGAATCGTAGTTTTGCAGTGATTGCCATCTTGGCGCTTACCCTGATCAGCGTTCCGGCGGTCGGGCAAGCGGCAAAAAACAGGATATCCATCGGAGGAAACGGCGTAGGAGGCGTTTACTATCTTTATTCCGGTGCGCTGGCCACAATTATCAGCACGAAAGTTCCCGATGTCCAGCCGACAGTTGAAGTATGTCCGGGCTCGTCGGTAGAACATATAACAAGGATGCAGATAAACGACATTCAGGTTGGCCCGGCAATGAACGACGTGGTCTTTCAATCCGTGAAAGGAATCAACCGTTTTAAAAAGCCGCAGGACAAAATCAGGACGCTTTTTACAATGTATCCTGCAGAGCTCCAAGGCGTTGCCCTGGAAAAGGATAACCTGACAACTCCGAAATCGCTGATCGGCAAAAGGGTCTCCATCGGAAATCCGGGGACCGGTACAAGTGTAATGACGGCTGCTGTTTTTGAAGCCCTGGGGATCAGCTTGAAGGACTTTAAGCTGCAGAATCTGAACTGGAACGAGGGCGCGCAGGCGATAAGAAATGACTCGCTTGATGTGCAGTTTGGGGCAATTGCCGCCCCTGCTCCCTTCATTATGGATTTGTCGGCAACGCATAAGGTTGCCCTGGTAAATTTCAGCGATGAGGAATTGGCGAAGATACAGGCAAAATATGAGTATTATGCCCCCTTAACCATCAAGGCAGGAACATATCCGGCGATCAAGGTTGATGTGAAAACCCCCGGCATCTGGAATTCCATGCTGGCCACTGCCGAGTTGTCTGATGAACTGGCTTATCAAATCACCAAAGCGGTCTATGAAAATATTCCCGTATTGCAGAAAGTTTATAAAAAGGCCGATTGGGCCACCCCGGAAAATACCATGAAATATGCGGTGGCTCCCCTGCATCCGGGAGCAGTCAAGTACTATAAGGAAAAAGGCGTGGCCATTCCTGGAAGATTAATGCCGAA